>NZ_JAAKEH010000058.1:0-15083 GCF_011039095.1 Desulfovibrio sp. ZJ200
GCCCAAAACTTGATAAGGGAAAAAGGCTGCAAGTATATTTTCCTTCCAGAATACAGCCCGGATTTAAATCCCATTGAAAAGATGTGGAGCAAAGTGAAACAATTACTTCGGGGTATGAAAGCAAAAACATGTGATGAACTGTACAAGTCCATTGGAAAAGCATTAAGTTGTATCACACAAAAAGACGCTGAAGGATGGTTTAAATCCTGTGGCTATGTAAAAAGTTAAAAGCAAAATGCTCTATTACTTTTTTTCTTGCCAGAAAGAAATTTTTTTCTGAAAAATTTCCCTTTTTCATACATCCATAGCGTACTCTATCGCACGGCATAAAAGCTCTTCGCACTGTATCGCACTTCTTCAAACTATGTGGATTTATTGACTAAATATGCTATAGCACTCCGTAATCATCAACTACATACGGAGTTATCGCTATGGCGACTGATATTCCTTCCACTGGTTTTCTTCGGCTTCCGCAAATCCTGAAGCTTTTTCCCATCAGCAAGAGCGCGTGGTGGAAAGGCTGTGCAACTGGACGTTATCCCAAGCCTGTAAAAATCGGCCCGCGCACAACCGTCTGGCGCGCCGAGGACATCAAGGCATTCATCGAAAACGCCGGGCAGGCGGAGGTGAACCATGAATGACCTGCTGCAAACCTTCCAGGAAGTTCTTGGCCAGCATGGCCTTACCCCTGAAGCAATCCTCGCGGACGGGACTCTTCACCGCTGCCCCACAGAAAGCAAGCCGCGCAAGCTGAACGGCGCATACATTGCCCATCTGGATAAACCGGCCACCCTCTGGTGGTGCAACTGGGAAACGGACGATCAGGGCACGTTCTACGCCGAAAAAAAGCAGACTCTTTCCGTGTCCGAACTTTCGGCATGGCGGGAACACCAGCAATCCATCCGGCGACAACGCGAAGCGGAATGCGCCAGACGCCATAAGGAAAACGAATCCCAGTCCTGGCAGGCCATGCAGCCATGACTTCTGGGTCTGCGCCGCAGGGGCATTACGGTTCTCCTGATTCATCACGCCGGAAAATCCGGCGACCAGCGCGGCACCAGCGCCAAAGAGGACGTTATGGATACGGTCATCAGCCTCCGCAGACCCAGGGAATACGCAATGGCCGAAGGCGCGCGTTTTGAGGTTCATCTGACCAAGGCCAGAGGCATTCTCGGCGACGACGCCAAGCCTTTTGAGGCCAATCTGATTACCGAGGGCAACGCCCTGCATTGGCAGGTTCGCGAAATTGAGGACGTGGAGCTGGAGGAGCTGAAAAGGCTGCTTGGCGAAGGCTACAGCATCCGCGACTGCGCCGAGGAAATGGGCAAATCGAAGGGCGCGATTCAGCGACTGAAAAAGAGATTGGAAGCCTGCTCAAAATAGGCCGGTTGGAGGTGTCCCGCTGTACCGGCGCTTAAGCAGCGGTACAGCGGGACACCTGTTTCTTACAGGATAAGGAAGTTTCATTATGTCCACACTCGTCCTGCATATGGACAAATTCAAAAAAGACGCCATACGCGGCATTCAGAGCCACAACCGGCGCGAACGCGAGAGTCATTCCAACCCCGACATTGATTACAGCCGGAGCGTGGGAAACTACGATCTATGTGAAAATCCGTCCGCCAATTATGCCGAATCCATTCAGAATCGCATTGACGATCTGCTTATGGTCAAGGCTGTGCGCAAGGACGCCGTGCATCTATGCGGTCTTGTGGTCAGCTCCGACAAGGCATTTTTTGACACACTCACTGTCGAGGAAACCAGGCGTTTTTTCGAGGAGAGCGCGGCCTTTCTGACCGACTTTGTGGGCAGGGAAAACGTCATCTCGGCAATGGTTCATACTGACGAAAAGACGCCGCACATGCACTTCCTTCATGTGCCGGTGACGTCGGACGGGCGTCTCAGCGCCAACAGCATCTATACCCGCGCCAGTCTGAAAAAGCTGCAAGCCGACTTACCCGCCTATCTGCAAAGCCGTGGCTTCGCCATCCAGCGCGGCGTCGAGCAAAAGCCGGGCTCAGCAAAAAAGCATCTGGATACGCGGGAGTTCAAGCAGCAGCAGGAGGCCCTCGCCGGTCTACGGAACGAGGCGGATGCTGTAGCGCACGAAGCCCTGCAACTCATCGGAGAAATGGCTGAAAGACGGAAGCAGGAGGAAGTCTTGCAGGAACGTCTGCAATCCATGGAACGACAGGAACGCGAGCGTCAGGAAGCGGAGGCCCGCCAGCAGTCCGAGCGTGAACAACAAATCCGGCAAGAGCCGGAAGCCGCGCCGCAACGCCGTCGCCCAAGGATGCGCTGACCATCCGCCGGGAATCTCGGCTCAGCCATGAGCCATAGCCCACTATACTTCCCTGCGGGAAGTCGTGGGCAAGCGTGCCGCTTGACCGCCAAAGGCAAAAGACAAAACCGGGGTCACGCCCCGCCACCCACAGGAGAAAACACCATGAGCATCACAGCCAGCCAACTGAAAGAAATCCGACAGGAGTTTGCCCACCTCAAGCCCGCCGTTGTCACGCTGGACGGAAGCCGCGGCATGACCGTAAAGCAGGCAATCTTCGCCCTTGCCCCGACGCTGGAGCGGATGAAGAAGTGCGGTTTCGACACACAGGAGATCGTCGAGAAGCTGCACGAGAAGGGGATCGCGGTGAAGGCCCAAACCTTGACCAAATATCTGACCGAAGCCCGACGGCAGCGGGAAGGCCAGAAAGCCAGGAAGAAAGACACGCCCCGGCCCACCCGAAAACGAGCAATGAGCTTTATTGTTCTTGATGCCCCGGATGACGCTCTGTGAACAAATCACGGAGGGGAGGAATCATCATGGCAGAAGCGTACGGATGCATTTGCGTACCAGTACGGATCAGAAGGAGAACTGGCAGCGCATTGGCTTGAACAGCGGGCCAGACCACTGTGGCTCAGAACGAGCGCAAAAACATCCGCACCAGGTATGCCCAAGGCATTGCCGCCGCCGGTAGTGGCTCACTTTGAAACATACGGGGCTCCGCCCACGTCACGTCGGGAGCTCCCCCGCCCCCCCCGCTTGCCGGCTGGCGCAACGCGCCAGCCGTGAGGGTATCGGGAAATCATTCCCCTGTCGGGGGGGGCAGCCCCCTTGGCAGGCCTGCCGTTGCAGGTACGCATCCAATGCGCCTCATTCGCAGGCAAACCCGCTTTTATGCCGGTAATGTGCTGGACAAATAAGAATGTTAGTGTTCATAATGGCAACGAAGTTCTGTCAGCAAAGATACGGATAAGTATACTTCAGTAGTGAAGAATTTGTTATGAGCATTTCCTATAAGGATAACAGCAGTTCTGATATATACGATAAAGTACGTTCATCAATTCTTAATGCTATAGAACATATATATGGAGATATTTATCCACGTATGCTGGCATGGAATCTTTCGCTACAGATTCATATTCCGGCGTATATAATATTTCGTATATGTATGGAGCTTATCAATCATGGTGAAATAACTGTACGACATAACAAAATTCATGGTAAAGCGAAATTTCCATCCTACAAAAAAGTGCCTGATCTAAAAAGTTATTCCGGAATAGCAATGTTTAGAGGTTCTTTATACAAAGAAAAAGCTAGGGATAAATGGAAGCTATTTCGTGAACTTATTTCTTATTACATCAAATGTATTCATCTTGAAGAGGGTTCAACCGCAAAGGTATGGCAGAATACCTTGGGCGAGCAGTTTATTTTTCTTTCTGATGCAGGGCTGTGGTATCCCAGAGATAATGTGTTATGGCGGAAGCTGATACCGTTTGCGGAGATTTCTGGCCCCATCAGGGACTTGTGGCGGAACTCCGAGTCCACGACGCTTATGCTGGGCTATCCGGTGAATGCCATTGCCGGGAAAAATGGAGACATCCTTCTGTACCCTGTCTTCTGTCATGTGCTGGATCACCGTATTTCTCCAGCCGGTCTTGAGGTGAAAGCCAGGCTCACACGGCCTTTCGTCAATGCGGAATGGCTCGATCATACGTTTTCACGGAGCAGTGAGAAAAGAACCTTTCTTGAGGCCTGCGGCATGTATGCCAGCCAGAACGGGGATGATTGCGCGGGAGGGGACGAGATCGCTCCCGATTTTTCCCTTCTGGCGCAGATTCTTTCCTCGGCTGACGAGCGGCATGTCCGGGAGCCGCTCAATCCCTGTTGTCTTTCAGATAGGCCGCTTGATGCCTCCTGTCGGAGCGGTATCTACAATCGGGCTGTCATTGTGGCCAGCCGCAGCAGCCCATACAGCAGAAGTCTTATTACCGAACTTGAAACCATAGCGCGGGCGCCAGACATGGTGCTGGACAAGACCGCGCTGTCATATTTTTTTGCAGATGGGCCCCGGGAGGAAACTGTATGCAGACCTGCTTCCGGGGCGGTCGTCGCGGAGCAGTCGCTTACGGGAACACAGCGGCGTGCGGTAGCCTCGCTGCTGGAACTGCCGCTGACCACCATTCAAGGGCCGCCAGGAACAGGCAAGAGCCAGGTGGTGTCGAGCACTGTGCTCAACGCGAGGCTTCGCGGGCAGTCAGTGTTGATTTCCAGTTACAACCACAAGGCCATCGACGCTGTCATGGCACGCCTGACTTCTCCAACAGGAGAGGTTCTGGTGGTACGCTGCAACGCCAAGGAAGACCCGAACCTCTCGTTCGGCATGCAGAACGCCATAAAAGCCATGCTTGCCATGCCCTGCGGAGACGATACGGACGGGGAGCATCTGGAGTCGTTCCGTCGACTTCTGAAGATGCGGGGAGAAAAAAGCCTTGAGGCCGACGATGTGGAACGGTGCGGGAAAGAGCTTGGCGACCTTGGTGAAGAGCTTGCGTCGCAGCTTTCGGCTTTTCCCTGGCTTTCCCGGCTCACCGACAGGGATCTTGGGGATTTGGCCCTGTACCGTGAGGGCGCCCGCCTTGCTCGAGAGTGTGCGGACGAAACGCCTCTCCGGAGGTTTTTCCTGCGGGGGAATATTGGCGCGCTGCTGAACCTCCGGCGCGCAGGCAGGACGCTGCACAGGCACTGTGCGGAAGTTCCCATGTACTCGTGGCGTGCGGACATGCGCCCTCTGGTTGGGGCGTTCGAGGCTGCTTCCCGAGTGTTGGAGCTGAAAAGAGGTATCAGAGAAAGAGAAAGCCGCCTGAAAAACATGCCCGCTCTGGAAAATCTGAGCAGGGAAGTCGCCCAACTGGGCGGCCTTGTCAAAAATCAGCTGTCCGCTGTCAGAAAGCATGATGCAGCCCGGAGGGCAAAGCTGCCCCTGGAGGTGGACAAGACACAGCTCAAAGGGCTGGAGCGTGCCATGTCGACCGTGAAGAGTGCTCTTGCTTCTTCCGACATAGTGAAACTGCTCTATGAGGAGCTGCCACAAAGCCTGCCTGCGGTGCTGCGCTGTTTTCCCTGCTGGGCGGTGAGCAGCCTCTCCGTAAGGCGATATATTCCTCTTGTTCCGGGACTTTTTGATCTTGTGCTTATTGACGAGGCCAGTCAGTCGAATATTCCTTCGGCCATTCCGCTTCTGTTCAGAGCCAGGCGGGCGGGAATCATCGGAGATCCCTGGCAGCTTCGCTTTGTTTCGCGCATGACGTCCGACCGCGAGGCCCTGCTGCAGCGTGAGCTCAATATGTCGTCCCTGGCCGATCTGCGTTTCACGTTTGCGGAAAACTCCCTTTACGATCTGGCCTCCGGTTCACGCTTTGCCGAGCCATTCCTTTTGGACTGTACGTTTCGCAGTGCAGGCGATATTGCCGCATATTCCAACCGGCTTTTTTACGACGGCCGATTGCAGGTAGGCACCGATGTGGAGGGGCTCCACCCTCCTGCGGGAGCCACGGGAGCCGTGGAGTGGCGTGAGGTTCAGGGCGAGATACACCGGGGATCTGGTCAGCGCAGCTGCTGGTGCCGTGAAGAGGTTGAGCAGGTTGTGCAGCTTGTGAAGCACCTGCTGCTTACGGCGCGCTTCAAGGGGTCCATAGGTATTGTCACGCCATTCAAGGAACAGGCACAGCGCATTGAAGATAGTCTGGAAGTCGCGGGGATCGACCACGCGCTGCTGAGGCAGGCCGGTGTGCATGCGGATACGGCTCACGGCTTTCAGGGCGACGAGCGCGACGTGATGATATTCAGTCTTTGTGCCGGTAACGATCTGACGCCGGGCGCGTTGCATTTTCTTCGAGAGAATCCCAATCTTTTCAATGTGGCCGTGAGCCGCGCCCGGGCCATGCTCTATCTGGTAGGCAACAGGGAATGGGCGAAAAGCTGCGGTATTGACCATATTGAGCTTCTGGCGACCCCAGCCGAACTCCGACCGCATCCTCCCCGGAAAACGGAGTGGTATCCCTACGAGTCGCCGTACGAAAAGCTGCTTGCTGAAGCCCTGCAAAAAGAAGGGCTTCAGCCTTTGCCGCAGGTTCAGGCAGGGTATCGCAGACTCGACCTTGCGTTGCGCGACCCTGCCTTTCCCGAATGTCGTCTGGACATAGAGGTGGACGGCGCCTGTCACAGGGATGCCGAGGGGCACAGAAAAAGCGACGACCTGTGGAGAACTATAGAACTGGAGGCCGTCGGGTGGCGAGTTATTCGTTTTTGGACGTATCAGCTGAGGGAAGATCTGCCCGGCTGCGTTGCCCGGGTGCAGGATGTGTGGAACGAGATGCGTGAGCAGAATCGCTCGAAGGCGGAAGAATGACAGAGAAAAGTCCGGTGACGCTGGGAAAGTTTTTTCCACCCCTCTGGTTGCTGGGAGCGGGTGCGCTGGGAACTGCGGCGCTTTGCGTCTACATAGGTGCTAGTGTGCTGGATGTTGAAAAGCGTCGTGTTGATCTTGAGGCTAAACTTGAGGAGCATCAACGCATATTGGCAGATCTGCCTGCCATGAAGCAGGAATTTGCCGACCTTCAGATGAGCTTGACTGATGCCCGTTCCCGGAAGGCTGCGCTTGAAAAATCTCTAAAGGAATTGCAAACGCAGGAAGAAGATGTGCGTCAGCTTCTTGCCAGGCGCGACAGTGCCGTGGCCCAGCTCGATGAGGCTGACAGGTCGCTCAGGCTGTTCCGTAAGCAACAGCAGGCACTTTTGAAGGAAAAGACGCAAGCGGAACAGGACAGGCTGGCGCTTGAGAGCGCGGTTGCCCGTCTTCGGGGTGAACGCGATGGTCTTTCGGCCGGCGTGGAAAAGGTGCGGAACGAACTTGCCGACTTGCAGGCCCGTACGCAGGCACAGCAGAAGCTCAACGAGCTCGTGCGGCAGGAACAGAAAGAGCTTGAAGGGTTCGGCGCGCAGGTGACCGCGTCTCTCGGGAGGTTCACTGCTTCCGTGGACGCTCTTGTGGAGACGGGCAGGACGCTTTCCGAACAGGGCGCAAGGATGAAACAGGAGGCAGGGGCCCTTTCGGATGCGCGGGCGGCCATGCAGAAGGAGTATGACGGGACTCTCCGTTCTCTGGTGGATGAGGCTGCGGCAGGGGCCGCTGCCCGGAAGCAGACTGCGGAGGCTCTCAGAAAGCAGGCAGAGGCCATTGCGGCCGACGCCGGCGAATTTTCCCGCCAGATAGCCGAAGGTCGGAAGGCTGTTGCGGACGCGATGACAGACATGCGGAACATGCGGCATGGCGTGGTTGAGGCGGACAGGGCCATGAAAGATCTCACAGCCAGAGCTGCGGCGCTTGAAAAAACACGTGGGGATCTGGAGACGGCCGTCCTTGAGGTAGCTGAGAGAAGCCGTCAGCTTGCGAAGAGTGTGCAGGATCTTTCGCAGGAAAGTTCCGGTCTGCGGGCAGGCAGAGCCGGACTTGATGACGCCGTGGCGCGTCTGCAGGCGCATACAGCCGTTCTGGAGCGCAGGATGAAAGAGATGGAGGGGCAAAGTACCCAGAAAAACAACGAAACTCTAGTCCCGGTTGAGCATGAGCCGGCTCAGAAGCAGGAATAAGGAGCGTCTGCCATGCCCGTGACTATTTCCATACCAGTGATGAGCTGGATGATCGCCATGCTGGCGTTCATTGTTCTCGTCTTCTTTCTTTTTGCCATGGTGCTTTATCTGCGGCGCTGCATAAGCAGCGTGTCGCAGAAATATCAGGATACGGCGGATCTTTCCAGCGCCGTTGCATTGCTGAAAGCTGATAAGGAAAAACTGGAACAGTACCTCACGGAACAGAAGGAAGAACTCCTCAAGGTGCAGGGAGAGCGTGAGGAGCAGGAGTCCGTGCGGCAGGCTATTCTTGCGCAAGAGGCACGTCTGAAGGAGCTTGAGAGCGCCGCCGAGAGGCTGGTGGCCATGCAGGTGGAGAAGCGGGAGCTGGAAGCCAGAATGGCGGACAAGCGTAAGGAACTTGAAAATCTTGAGGAAGAGCGGCAGAAGGCCCTGACGATGCAAGACAATCTCCCGGAGATTCGCGCGGAGTACGAGCGACTGCAGAAGACTCTTGAGCGAAAGGTGGATATCGACGCGGAGATCAGATCGGGCGAGGAACGCCTGAGGGAACAGGCAAAGACCATTACCGCCCAGCAGGCCCGCCTTGAGGAACTGAAGGACGAGATAACGCCGCTGGAAGACAGAAGCAGAGAGCTTGAGAAAAAATGCGACTCCTCAGAGCGGGAACTTGCATCGTCTCAGAGACAGCTTGCCGAGGCGAAAACGGATTTTGCGGCTCTGAACGCACGGATCGCGGCACTCAGAGCAGAGACGCAGAAGGCCTTGACGATGCAAGACAATCTCCCGGAGATTCGCGCGGAGTACGAGCGACTGCAGAAGGCTCTTGAGCGAAAGGTGGATATCGACGCGGAGATCAGATCGGGCGAGGAACGCCTGAGGGAACAGGCAAAGACCATTACCGCCCAGCAGGCCCGCCTTGAGGAACTGAAGGACGAGATAAAGCCGCTGGAAGACAGAAGCAGAGAGCTTGAGAAAAAATGCGACTCCTCAGAGCGGGAACTTGCATCGTCTCAGAGGCAGCTTGCCGAGGCGAAAACGGATTTTGCGGCTCTGAACGCGCGGTTCGCGGCACTCAGAGCAGAGACGCGGGGCAACGATCCGGAAAAGGACACGGCTCTCGAAGAACTTATGCGCCGGCCCGTATCGCTCGTTTCACGCCGTCTTGTGCCGAAGGCGGACGAGAGCGAAATGCTTGGGGAGTTCAGACGCGAGCTGCGGAATGCCAGGCTGCAGTTCCCCGACAGAACCATCAACGCATTCCACACTTCGCTCAAGTGTCAGGATATCAATCCCCTCACAGTGCTGGCCGGTGTTTCCGGCACGGGCAAGACGCTGCTGCCGGTGAAATACGCGGAGTTCATGGGCATCAATCAGATTATTCTGTCCGTGCAGCCTCGTTGGGATTCAGCGCAGGATCTGTTCGGCTTCTACAACTACCTGGAGCGGCGCTACAAGGCCACAGAGCTTGCGCGCTGTCTTCTGCGCATGGATCCCTATAAGAAACTCTTTACCAGCAACGAGGACGACAATACTCGCAAAGGCCTGCTCATGGTGCTGCTTGATGAAATGAATCTCGCCAGGCCCGAATATTATTTCAGCGAATTCCTTTCCAAGCTTGAACTGCGCCGTACTGTCGATCCGAATAAAGCCGAATCCCGCAACAGAGCCTCCATTGAACTTGATACCGGCACGGGACACGGCTCGTTTTCCGTATGGGTTCCGGAGAACATTCTATTTGTGGGCACCATGAACGAGGATGAGAGCACACAGACGCTTTCGGACAAGGTGCTTGACCGTGCCAATGTGCTGCGCTTTGGCAAGCCGGCACGCCGCAGAGATCAGGAAAAACCGTGTATGAATGCCCTGGACGGTGGTTCTCCGCTTTCAAAAGAGGCATGGGAGAGCTGGAGGAAAAGCGACATACGGCAGTACGCTGATGCCTGCAGCGGCTGGACCAAAAAGCTTAATGATGCCCTTGCCGGCATGGGACGGGCCTTCGGCTTCCGCGTCGAGGAAGCCATGTTCAGTTATGTGGCCAATTATCCCGGTGTCCATCCGGGCAGCACCGTCATGCGCCAGGCCTTTGCCGATCAGGTCGAGCAAAAGATACTGCCCAAGCTCCGGGGCTGCGACATGAACATGCCCGCGTCAAAGAACAGTCTGGACAAGATTGAGAGGGTCATCGACGAGTTGGACGACGAAGCTCTCAAGGACGCCTTCCGTATCTCGCTGGATAATGCAAACGAGACGGGCATATTCCTCTGGCAGGGCGTGACGAGGTCCTAGAGCGGCCATGCATGACGATGCCATACAGTTTCATGTCTGGCCCTGGTCGGCCATAGGTCGCCGGCAGGAAACAAAGAGCCTGGAAGGTTCGGAAGTATTGCTGCCGTATCACGGAAGTCCCGTGCTCTCTGTGCCACGGGAATTCACGGTGGGCGCGGCTATGCGCTATGAGGCATTTCTGCCGTTGGGCTGTCCCTACGACGGAGGGCGTTACCGGCTTTACCGTGTGCCTCATGCCATAGCCGCCTCACGGCACACCGCGCGCGACGATGGTCGTATGAAGCTCGTTCTTTCCCATGCGGGGGAGCGCGACACTCTGTGCATCCGTTGCGAGGGAGCGGTGCCCGGCAGCCTGCGCGACGAAGGCGAACCTCAGCAGGCCGTGCTGGAATGGATGTCTTTTTTCGACTTTTGCGTGCAGCGCGCCGAGGTGAGGGAAAAAGGCGCATCAGCCGTGCCCTGGGTGAAGATGCCGGAGTGCATACGGGAATACGGAAGGGAAACAAGCGTTCAAAAACGCTCTCTCATTGTGGCCATTGCGGAAGAAATGCCGCAGCGCGTACAGGATCTGGTTCATTCGGCCCGGCGTATTCTCATTCACGAGCGGCGGCTTCTGCCCGCGACGCGGGCCGCCGAGATGGACGCCGGCTGTATGCAGTGGTATTTCCGCCAGCCGGGGAAAAATCCCATGCAGAAGGCTTCGGTCAACAGGCAGCGGCTGCAAGCCATTTCGCGGCGCGAGACCTTCAATACGCTGGAAAACCGCGTGCTGAGAGAATTTCTTCTGCGCTGTATGCGGGAGTGCCGACAGTATGTGCGTGTGGTCTGCGCAGGAGCGGCCAACGCAGGTTATGCAAAGGACGTAAACAGGTTCGGCGGCATATGTTCCGAACTTTTGAAGCGTCCTGTTTGGGAGGACGTGGACGAACTTGAGAGCGGAGCGCGACCGAACTACGTTTTGCAAAGCGACACGCGCTACCGCAAAATATGGGAGCTGTATCAGAAGCTCTTGCGAAGGCAGGACGAAGAGGACTGGATGTGGGCATGGCAGGGGCGCACCTGGGCGGATATATGTACGCTTTTGCTTGGCGCTTCGCTGCTGGCCATGACGGAAAGCAGGGAAAGCGTGAACATCTCGCCTCTGGCACGGGCTGGATGCGGATTTCTCAGTGAACAGGTGCAGGGATGCCGGGTAGTGACGGGCTCCGAGCCGGGGCCCTTTCTATTGGAGTTCCGGAACAGGCGGGCCGTTCTTGAGGTGGTGCACGCCAGTCAGGCGGAAAAGCATGACGTGGCCTCCTCGCTGGGGAGTACGGGAGGCTCGCTGTTTTTTGTGCTCAAGCCGCTGGGCCGGCGTACGACAGCCCGCGTCATCGTGATATGGCCGGTGCATACGCTCTCTTCCACGATGCCGCATAACTTTCAGGCTCTCCAGAAGTCGGCGGAACAGGGGCTTGAGCTACAGAGTCAGTTCATCAATAGGCGCTCTCCAGTGGCAAGACTTACCGGGCTGGTGCTGGCCGATGCCTTCCTGCGCGGCATGCCCGACTTTGAAGCCGGAACTGACACGCATCTGGCGCGTCTTGCCGCCGCTCCGGAACTCTGGGCCAAAAATATCGAAGTCCTGACCATACTTCTTGACGACCTTTTCGTGGAACTTCTGGAGAACGACGATGCCTGACGTTCTTGGGGTGGCTGCTTTCGGACTGGGGGATTCGTGCGTCGGGGAAAAGAGTGTGCGGAGCAGAGACTTTCGTCTGTCCGCGGTCATTCTTCCCCGTTCCTGGCGGGGCGCGTTTCTGACCGGGGATACGGCCATGGAAAGCAGACTGGAAACAGGACTCGGCTGGCCTCCAGAGGCTGCAGTTTCGGATGAGACGGTGTTGCGCCGCGTGCCCGTGGGGCTTCTTTGGAGCAGGCTGGTGCAGGACGGGGACAAAACCTCGTACTGGGCTCCAAGTACCGGAACCGCCCGTTTTTCCACGGCTGCGGCCCTGCATGCGCATCTGGCGGATCTGCTGAAACGTGCGGATTGGCAGGAACAGGATGTGGTGGTAGCCATTCCCGACACGCTCGACGAAATGGGACAGGAAGATCTGCTCCGGTCCTTCGGGGAACGCAGGGAAAGGGTACAACTGGTGTGGCGCCCCGTGGCGGCGGCCATGCAATGGCTCCACGCTCTTGGCCCGGACTTTCGTATTGATCCCGGCGACTGGATGCTCGTCGTCTACCTGGGGCCGGACATATTCGAAGTTACGACCTTTGCCCTGCAGCACGATGCGGAAACAGGTTATCCCGTGCCCGTGCGTTCGCGCGGACGGAAGGGGACGGGACTCACGGGGCTGGACTGGGCGTGGAGTTGCTGTCCGGGAACATCAGCAGGAGAGATATGGCAGCAGGTTCTGCGCTTTCCCGAAGTATGGGAAGCGATTACGCGTCAGGACGGGGCACGCGGCATCCCACGTATCAGGAGCCGTAGCGACAGCGACGGCTCTTGGTGGTGGGATATATGGGAGCCGGAGCGCGACCTTCTCTCATGGCAGACCGTGAGGGCCTGCGGGAGCGCCTGGCTCTCCTCCCAGCTGAACCGGAAGGACGACTCGGATTTTTCTTCCTGGGATGACTTTTTCCGCAGTATGATTCATGACACGATGGATCGTGGCGGCAACAGGGGGCGTCTGCGCGGAGTGGTGATGTGCGGCCCGCTTGTGCCGCATGAGCGGCCCGGCTGGTTCGATGCCTTCAGTCACGCGGGCGCAATGCGGATTTCCCGCGTGCCTGCCCCGGACACCGTATGGCTGCCTCAATGGACAGATGGCGACATTGTGGCCAAAGGCGCTCAACTCTACGGCGAAAGACTGAGAAGCAATCTCCCTACCTACCTGGACACGCTTCCCGAACTGAAAATCCTGACGCGGAACAGAGGGAAGCATCTGGACTGGAAAAGCCTTGTGGACGCCACCACCTGCAAGGGTGGACAAGAATATACCAATGTCGTGCATGGATTCAACTACCAAAAATATAATCCCAGCCTGAATGTCCTTCTGGAAAAAGAAACCGAGCATAATTACCGGAGCGAGGAGGTGCCGCTGCCCTTTGTTCCTGTACAGGACATTCCAATTGACATCCGTGTCCGCATGAAACCGGCAAGCGGGCTTGCGCAAGTCAGACTCGTGGCGCTCGACAATTCCGTGGAAGAGCTGCTGTTTGATTTTTCCCGCATGGAGGAAATCTCTGAACTTCCAAAGGAGACACTGTTCTGCCCGGACGACGGACATATCCCTCTTGCTGATGCAGTACCGAGTCAGGATCAGAAAGCGTTTATTTCTGACTGTATGAATTTCGTCCAGGCTTCCCCATCCTTTTTGAGCAAGTCTTATGACAAACTGCGTACCAAATGGCTTCTCCCATCCAAAAAATTGAAGGTCATTGACGAGAACGGTAAAACACAGCCACAATTTGAAGACACACTGAAGCTGGTCGCCGCAAGGCTTGGCAAAATCCGTGGCGAGGCCGGAATACAGTTTCCAAAACTGGTCAAGCAAGCCTCCTTTCTGTGGGGGAGGACACCGCCATCTTTCAGACAGGACATTGCCGACAAGCTTCGCAAGCCCTGGTCCAGGATAGATAAAGAATTCATAGAGGCGGCTGGGCGTTGCTTTCAAACGAAGGAGGAATGTCGCCTGCTGTTTCGCTATATCGTCAAATTTCACCTGAAATATGCTTATATGCTGACGGCAGCTTTTCATGTGCTTCACTATCGTTCTGAAGCATGGGGTGCTCTGGAGGAAAAAACAGCCTACGGACTTCTGAAAATGGCGCTGGACATGATGGAAGATCAGCGTGCGCATAAAAAGGTGAAATTTAGAAATGCGGCTTCCCTTCTGTTTGTACTTCTTAAGTATCGACTCCAAAGTGCCCACATGGATTTTCTGGGCAAAAATGACAAAGGGGTAGATAGCCTTTCTGTCCGAGCAAAATTACCGAACTATGTTGATGAGCTCGATGACGAGCTTAACGATTTGTCATGTCGCGATCTGCCTGCACGAACAAGGAAAAACCTGGAAAAGAGCCGCCGCTACATCTATGACATTCTCCAGTATATCGACTACAAAGGCGATCCGAGTGCCGTTCCTATCGCGGACGGATGATGAAGATGAATGAATTTCTTTTGATGGACTTGTATCCGGCGCGCTGCTACAGCCATGACGGCAGCACCGGGTAAATATCCAAGACACGAGAAATCTGCACATGGTTGACTTGACGATGGTTCTTTTTTCCAGGTTTCATGTGAATGGAACTCTGGATGATAGTAAAACATTATTTAGTTAATATTACCAAATATTTTTACCTATTTTCAAGAGCAAGATACTCTAGCGGGCAGGACAAACGAAAAAACGAGAAAGTGACAAAACCCCAGAAGGGTGAATTGCTCTAGAGCATTTTGCTTTTAACTTTTTACATAGCCACAGGATTTAAACCATCCTTCAGCGTCTTTTTGTGTGATACAACTTAATGCTTTTCCAATGGACTTGTACAGTTCATCACATGTTTTTGCTTTCATACCCCGAAGTAATTGTTTCACTTTGCTCCACATCTTTTCAATGGGATTTAAATCCGGGCTGTATTCTGGAAGGAAAATATACTTGCAGCCTTTTTCCCTTATCAAGTTTTGGGCGGTTTTTGATTTATGGACATTCAAATTATCCATTATAACAACATCGTTAGCTTTAAGCGTTGGAAGAAGAAATTTTTCAATATAAGCATTGTACATTTTTCCATCCAGTGCCCCATCAAAAACAACACTGCAAGTCTCTCCCGTTACCCGGATTGCTGAAAGTATGCTTATCCTTTCCCAACGTCC
>NZ_JAAKEH010000059.1:0-14703 GCF_011039095.1 Desulfovibrio sp. ZJ200
ATGCCTGGCTGAATGAGTACAACACGGAGCGAAGCCACCAGGGCAAGATGTGTTGCGGACGGACGCCCATGCAAACCCTGCTTGACGGCAAGGCCATCTGGAAGGAAAAGGTCGGGCAGCTCAACTAACCAGACAACGGACCCATCAAAACGGAGACTACTGTCAGATCAAGTCTGAACTACTACAGCTTATCCAAATTCTCCACCATCGCTCTGCATACGTACCTGGTGAGAGCAGATATGCCCATTCCGCCGCTGAAAAATCACATCGTCCTCGTTTCCCGGCAGGCGCTGCCCAGCCTGCTTGGCGCCTCCTTTCCGGGGAGTGGCCCTGTGCATATCCATGCCGTGGTCACCCCTGCCATGAAAGGGGCTGCCCACCTCTTGCGCAAGGCCCTGGAGGCCCGGGGGAGGCAGTGCGCCTTCACGGAGTATCCGCTTGCGGACAGCTCCGACCAGAATGCCATCTACAATAGCTGGAGCCACGAAACATGAGCACTACCGAACCCATTGTGATGGTCTGCACTGTAGGGGGCACGCCGGATCCCCTGCGCACAAGCATCCGTCATCACCACCCGAGCCATGTGATATATCTGGCATCCCCGCAGTCACGCGCGACAATCCGTCAGGAAATTGAAAATGACCTTGGATGGAAGATTGGGGATACACAGATTGTCACGCTGCGTGATTATCAGGACATGGTGCAGTGCGTGAAAGATATGCGAGAGGGCATCGCCAAAGCCCTGGCGGACATGTCCCTGCCGGAGGACATTCCGCTTGTCGCGGACATCACTGGCGGCACAAAGATCATGTCGGCGGCATTGGCCCTGGTTATGATGGAGTTCAAGAGCCGCTTTTCCTATGTCGGGGGCGGCGCCCGTACCAAGCAGGGGCTGGGCATTGTGGAGTCCGGAACGGAAAAGGTGGTGCAGGATGCCAACCCCTGGGATGTGCTGGCCTTGCGCGAAGTGCGGGCCCTGGCCTATGCCTTTAATCATGCCCAGTTCGCGGATGCCCTGGCCACAGCCCGGGCACTCGCTGAAAATATGGATGGCGCACAAAAAAAATTCTACAGCGCCATTGCTGACATGGTAACGGGCTACATGTCGTGGGACAGCTTTAATCACAAGGAAGCCCAGACATGCCTCAGTCAGGCTCACGGCCGTCTGGCTCCCTATGGCGTGCGAAATCCGCGCCTCTCTGAACTGCTCAGCGCCCTCAAGCGGGATGTGAAGCGGGTGGAAGCCCTCAGGCAGGATGCGGCGGCTCTCAGGTGCGCTTCTGCTCAGCAGGGGGAGGCGAGAGGACGCCCCTATCTGCTTGACCTCGTGGGCAATGCGCGGCGTTGCGCAGCCGCCGGGCATTATGACGATGCCGTGGCCCGACTCTATAGCGCTATCGAAAAATGCGCCAAGATTGCCCTGTGGACAGGGCATAGCATTGATAATGGACATGTGCCGCTGGACCGCGTTCCGGCATCCATCCGTGACGAGTGGCGGCCACTGGCCGACGCGGAAGGTGTTGCCCGTGTTGGTTTGGAAAAATCATACCAGCTGCTGGCCGCACTGAATGATCCCTTGGGAAAGTCCTTCCAGGCTCATGGGGATGCCCTGAAGAAAACATTACAGTCACGAAACAGCTCATTGCTCGCTCACGGGTATGATCCCATAGGCAAGGAGAAGTATGAAAAGCTGCTGGCTGCGGCACTGGAGTTTCTTCATACCGATGT
Source organism: Desulfovibrio sp. ZJ200 (assembly GCF_011039095.1). NCBI lineage: Bacteria > Pseudomonadati > Thermodesulfobacteriota > Desulfovibrionia > Desulfovibrionales > Desulfovibrionaceae > Desulfovibrio > Desulfovibrio sp. ZJ200. The sequence continues at coordinate 1,729 of NZ_JAAKEH010000059.1, forward strand.
GAAAGATCTGCCGACATTCCCCCATCTTGACTGGAAAGCTCTGCTATGAAAGACAAACGCCACGCGGCTATTGAGTCACTGCTCCAGGCAGAGGCCCCGGGCGCGGCGCTGCTTGCGGCTGTGCGCCGCCGCGAGGCGTGGCTCCCCCCCTTTCTTGCCGATGCCGACACTATCCCGGCTGGGCCTGCCCCCTATCATTCGGGGACGGTGCTGGCACACACGGCCCGCTGCATGGATGCCGTGGCCGGGGATACCCTGGCTGTCTGGATGGCGCTGGGTCATGATGCGGGCAAGCTGACAACTCCCCGTGCCCTTTGGCCACACCACTATGGTCACGAATCTCGCGGGAGGAGGCTCGTCGCTGTCTGGGCGCGCCATCTGGGCCTCTCCGATAAATACACGCGGGCCGGCATTCTCGCGGCACGGCTTCACATGAAAGCCGGGCGCTACGCCCGACTGCGGCCCGGCAAGAAGTTTGACCTCCTGCATGAAGTCGCCGCCAGCGGTTTTTTTGTGGCTTTCTGGAAGGTGGTGGACGCGGACACCAAATCTTCCATAAGCGAGACTGCCTGGCGGGATTGGCAACAAATCCGCACAAATCCGAATGCCACGCGCATGGAGGAAAAGACGCGCCAAAAAGGGATTTCCCTGCTAAAATTGGCCTATGCGAAAGAATGGTGATTCCGCTTAGAGCATTTTCACTTTGAAAATGCTCTGCTGACGCGCAAGCGGCAGCCGCCGCAACGCGGCGTACATTCAGGCGAAAACCGCGTTTTTCGCCTGAATGCCACCTTTGACTTTCATAAAAAGTCAAAGGTAATCTGCTCTAGCCTTGACCTATATGTTCCCGGCCGTCCTCTTCGTAACGTTTGGGACAGGTTCGGCAGGCAAGGGGCGGTTCAGCGGCGCACAGGCGGGCGCGGTAGTCCGCGTAGGCCGGCTCGTTCCACAATTCCCAGGCGTCGCGGTCGAGAACGGAGCCGAAGGTCTGCCGTCGGTCGCCGGGATGGCCCGGAGGCACGGCGGCGGGCACGTTGAGGTACACGCAGGGCGACAGCGTGCCGTCGGCGTCCACATATACGGTGTGGGTAGCGTTTTCGCGGCAGACGGGCAGGGGAAGAGGGCCGGGCAAGGCATAGTGGAAGACGCGTCCGGCGGCTCGGGCACGGGCTGCGGCGTCTTCCAGCAGGGCGCGGGCGGCGCGCAGTCTGGTTTCGGCCCTGGGCGTGACCGGGGGGGCGAAGGCCAGCGCCTCCTGGCCCGGCGCGGCGATGTAATCCAGTGTGCTGATCACGGCGGCGGGGACGTCCAGTTCGCTCATGAGTTCGGGCAGCCGGGTCACGGCTTCCATGCGGTCGGCCAGCAGGAGATAAGCAATGTGGATTTCCAAATGTACACCGCCCCGTGCCTTGCGCACCCGCTGGAGCGTGCGTATGGCTTCCACGGTCCGCGCGAAGGGCACGCCCGCGCGGACGCCGTTGGACGCCGGATCGGTGCCCGCCAGCGAAAAGGCCACCACGTCCAGACCTCCGTCCACCAGTCTGGCGGCCGTATCTTCGTCCATACGCAGGCCGCAGGTGGTGGTGGATACCTGACAGCCGGCCCGCCGGGCAAAGGCCGTAAAGTCGAAAAAGCGGGGGTGCAGCAACGGTTCGCCCCAGCCTTGAAGATGGGCCCGGCGGCTGCGACGCAGCAGGGGCCACAGGGCTGCGACCACTTCAGCCGACATGGCGCGCGAGCGCCACACCCCGGCCAGAGTCGTATGGGGGCAATAAATGCAGCGCCCCGAACAGGCGGAGGTCACTTCCATTTGGACGCAGGACAGAGGGCGCGGCGGGGCCAGGAAGGCGTCGCGCAGTTCCCGCCACAGGCCGGGCCGGAAGGCCGGATTGTCCAGGGGATCGGGCCGCCCGCTCATGATGCGCCTCGTTTGAACAGGGCGGCCAGACGGGCCAGGCATCCCCGCGCCGGAAATTCCCAGGTTGTTTCCAGATAGGGCAGCCAGGGCCGGGCCTTCCATTTGCGCTTGAAAAAGGCGACGCCGGGATTGATGCCCAATCCCAGGTTCAGCAACGTGTGGCCCCGTTTGGCCGCTTCGTCCAGCAGGGCGTTCAGCAGGGCGTCGGCGCAGCCGGGAGGACTGTCCGGCCGCCGGAAGGCGAACATGTAGAAAGCCACGCCGAGGGAGCTGTAGTCGCCTATGGCAAAGGCCCGCAAAGCGCCGTCCTTCCGTCCGCGCGCCGCGAACAGAAGGGCGTCCGGCGCAGCGGCCAGATAGCGGTCGAGGCGGCCATAAATGTAGCGCGTGCCCTCGGCCAGGCAGCAGACACGCAGGTAGTCGTCCACCAGGGCTTTGGCTTCCGGCCCCCAATTCTCCACCGCCACCTCGACCTCTCGCCGGGCCCGGCGTACCATGTTGCGCACCTTGCCCGAGGCGGGCACGAAGGGCGGGGCGGGGGGCAGGTCCAAGGCCCACCAGGCGTCCGCTTCACCGGTTTTGGCTCCGGGCGGGGCGCAGGCCGGGCGGCGTGGGCCCAAAACCGTGATGCGGCGCGCGGAAGCAGCCACGGCGGCCGCCGAAGCGGCCACGGCTTCTTCCCACGCCTGCGGGGAACGCTCCGCGCCGTAGCCATCGTAGGCTACCAGAATAAAGCCGTCGCCCGCCGCGTATTGCAGAAAGCCCGCAGGTGATACGCCGGGGACAAGCCCGGACACGGCCTGCACATAGGCGGGCGCCTGTTCGGGCACCACGGCGGAGGCCGCCAGGCCCGCCACTCCAGGCGGGGCCGTCACGCCCGGCCGGGGCAACGCCGTCGTCATAGCGTCTCCTTGTTCCATAAAGCGGACAGACGATGTCTCCAGGTGGGCAGTACCCGCCGCAGGGTAAAGCCGTCCTCGGTCAGCATGCGCCGCAGATTGAGCAGATGGGCCGATCCCACGAACACCGCCGCGCCGCCCCGTTCCAGCCAGGGCCGCATGCGCTCGCGGAAGCGCTGGTCGCGGTGGTCTATGATGTGTTCGGTGCGCGAGGGAAACTCCGTGCTGGTGCCCAGCATGCCTTCCAGATTTCCGGCCAGATAGGATGCCGCGTTGCGTCTGCGATAGGCGTCCCAGCGGCGGCAGTCGCGTAAAAAGCGCACGATGCGCTCCATGGGCGCGGCTTCCAGCGCGGCGATCTGCTCCGCCACGGTTTCCATGCCGAATACTGTTTTGCCCATGTCCCCGGCCAGATTCCATATTTCCAGGTCTACGGACTGCTTCCAGCCGCGTTGTTCCAGAAACAGAGTCCACAGCGAAAAAAAGGCGTACCACGGCCGGGTTCGGCCCAAAAGCTCGCGCAGCACGTCCGGCGCGGGGGGCGGTCCGTCGGCCAGCAGACGGCGGCGGCACAAAACGCGTTCCAGGAGGATCACGTCGGCCCCCGTCAGATGATCGAGCACGCTTTCGCCCGGCGGCGGCGCGACGCGGCCCGCCTCATCCACTTCGGCCAGACTGTCCTGATCCAGCGGTCCTTCCAGGATGATGGTATCCACCTTTTCAAACAGGCGGCGCAAGGATCGTTCAAACGAACAACAGAAAAAGTGGGCCGTGCCGCCCAGCCATGAGGTATGGCCGTTTTTGTCCACACGCCAGAGCATGGCGAAGGGGCGCTGCTCGGGTTGATCGAGGACGAAACGCCACTTGTCGGTCGGACCGGCCGTCAGCAGCGCGCGCACCACGTCGGCGCCCGGGGCGACGGGCGGGGGGGAAGCGGCGGGGCGTTCCTCCCAGGCGGCCGCCACATAGGGCAGCACCGGGCGACCTCCCCATTTGCGCTTGAAGCGCCGGATACCTTCGTTGACGCCCACGCCCAGATGAATAAAGGCCTTGCCTTCACGCCGGGCGGCTTCGAGCATGGCTCGGAATAAAAGATCCGTGGCGTGGGGCGCGTAGTGCGCACGGGAATGCGCGCCGATGAGATAGGTGCAGAAGCGCGGCGGCGCGAAATCCAGAAGCAGACTGGCCGCCACCCGGCCTTCCGCGTCCACGGCGTCAAACAGGCGCAGATCCGTACCCGGCGCGTTCAGGACCGAAGCGGTGCGCGCGTACAATTCGCGCACGTTGGGGCGCAGAGCCGCCCGGCCCATGAATTCCGTCCACAGGCGACGATGGGCCGGGGTGAACTCCTTGCCTTCCCGCACACGCAGGGGACTGCGGGCGAGGACATTGCGCAGGCGGGCGGGCGTCGGCGCGTTTACATCCAGGATATACACTTCATCCCGCTCAGTGACGAAGGGCTCCAGGCGCTCCGGCGCAACCGGTCCGACCAGCCAGCATCGGCGTGCGCCTGTACGGCGCAGAGCCTTGGTCAGAGCCGCTTCAAAGGCCTCCATAGTCTGTCGCAGCGGAGCTTTCGGTCCAGTGTCCCCGAGCGTATCCGGCGCAGCCCAGGCCGGGAGTTCATCGGCCAGGGGATAGGCCACGGCCGTCAGCCAGGGGGCGACGTCCGGCCTGTCCGAGCCGTCCGACCCGCTAAAAAACAGAAAACCGTCTTCCACAAAGGGCGTGCCGCCGGACATGGCTGCCATGAAGGCCGTCGAGTGTTCGGGCACCGTGGCCCGGATGGTAACAAAGTCCGTGGGCATGGCGGTCATGGCGCGACTTCCTGGGGAGGACGATGGACGGGACCTGACTGCTCCCGCATAGTTCGCCTTTACGCTAGCCTCCGGAAGGCTTCTTGACAAGAGCGCCAGCGTTCGCATGAAGGCTTATGTGCTGACAATCCGCACCCGTCCCCCGAACCGCTTGCCGAGGGATTCGCCTTTGCGATGATTTCCGTAAAAAATTGATTGTAATTTCATGTAATTGAGAAAGGAATTTCACTCTCAAAGTCCCTCACATATTTTCATGAATAACACAAAAATTATCAATAAAAACAAATAATTATCTTCATCATTTTTATCCCGGAAATCCGTTTTGGATAATGGACGGATAATCATCTTCCCTTTTGAGGGATTCGCCGTTATCATGCTTTCATGAACGACGTAACTACCTGAAAATACATAAAAACAAAGTTTGAGGGCGTTTTCTGTCGACTGTCTTCCAAAAAGCGCAACCCCAAGACGGGAGAGCCGGATCGCATCTACTGTTTTTGCTATACCGATGCTCAGGGCAAGGGGCACTGGAAAACGGTCGGCAGACACAGTGAGGGTGTCCGACCCGCATTGGTCAAACGTGAACGGGCAAAATTCATTGCTGAAATCGCCGATACCGGCATAGACCCCGCAGCCCGTGACAGGGTAACGGTCGGGCAGCTCGTGGACGCCTACCTCAATAGGGGGCCGCAGTGAGGGGAAATACGTTGACCAGCACTACAGCCAGTATCACAATCATGTTTGCCAGGAACGGGAGGGACGCTCTGCGCCTGACGACCGGCGATCCCTCACCGGACATCATCCTTCTGGATGTGATAAGGGGCAGGACCATGCAGCCTGCCTGGCTGGCCGCAAGCCTGTTCCCCAATTGTTTTTTGCTTCCCGGCTTACGCGCCGGGCTCTGCGCAGACGCGCAAGCCGCTTACTGGTTGATCATCACCTTGGCCGGGCGCAACAGACGATCTCCGAGCTTGTATCCGCGCTGCAGCACGCGCGACACCACGCCGGGCGCAAGATCCGGCCGCGCTTCAAAGCCCACGGCTTCCTGCGTTTCCGGGGTGAACGGCTCGCCCTCCTCGCCCAGGCTTGTCAAGCCGTGCCTGGTCACGGCCTCCAGCAAAAGCTTGTGCGTCATGGCCACGCCCTGAAGCATGTCGCGGCACGCCTCATTCTTGCTGCCGTATTGCAGGGCCAGATCCAGGTTGTCCAGGGTGGGCAGCAGATCACTCAGCACTTTTTCAGCGGCATACCGCAGTTGCTCTTCATGCTCGCGGCTGAGGCGCTTTTTGAAATTATCCATTTCGGCGGCCGCGCGCAGGCGCACTTCTTCCAATTCAGCCCGGCAGCGCTCTGCAGGATCATCTTTGGGATTTTCCGCCAAATTTTCCGCCGGTCGCGCATCGTCGCGCAATGCTTCGTTTTCAGGGGCTTGCTCGCCCTCTGGGGTCTGCGCTTCGGCCCCGTCCTCAAAATCCTCGCCGGCCTGAGCCGCCCGCTTATATGAATGCATCTTGTGACGCTGCATGCTTCCTCCTGAAATATGCCGCCCCGGAGCCGCGCAAGCCGAGGCGGCACTGCCTGTCCCGACCGCAAAACCGCAGGCAAGACCGTACAGCCTTTCGCCTTGCCAACGACCGCGCCTGAAATCCGCTCATAGAGCATTTTGCTTTTGAAATTATTCAATTTCAAAAGCGGCGCTGCCATCATTTCCCCGCAAGCGGGACAAGCCCCCGCAAGCGGGACAAGCGCCTGAAAAGCGTGGTTTTCAGGCTCATTGCTTCAGCCGTTGCGACGAAGGAAGCTACGGATGAAGACAGCAACTGGTTACTGCGACAGCCAGCCAACGCAACCGCTGTCGCTATCCGCAAGCAAGCAAAGCTTGCTGACGGCTACCGCCGGCGCGGGCGTCCGCTCCCGCGGCCGCCAGAGCGTTTAGCTAATTTCATTAGCAAAAACGCTCTAGTGTAAGCCGGGCGACCGTTTGCTCCGGAAGGCATCTTTGCGCTCTGCCAAGGCTCTATAAGGCAGCCTCGCTATCTTTATGGATGTAAGATCGCCGCGCCCGGCTGTCAAGCCGGAGGAGCAAAAGAGACTTTCACGCTTTCAATGAAAATGATATTGCAACCATCTGAAATTCAAAACGAATTTTTCTGAAAATCAGCGAAAAGGTGAATGTCTCGAGCAAAAAGACCAGGGCTGCCGCAGAAGATGCATCTGCCCTGCCCATGCAAGCGTCCAGCCTCGACATTCCTGCGCCGCTTCGGTATATTGCCACGATTGACGTGAGGGAAATGCCTATGACATGCAGAATCCTGACCCTGCAAAGTGAGCAGGACTGGCCCAAAGCCTCCCAGTGGCTGCAAGGCCGCCGCGATCCCGGCGATGGGGTTGAAAGCGCCGTGCGCGAAATCCTCGCGGCGGTGCGCAGCAATGGCGATGAAGCGCTCGTTGACTATACGCGGCGCTTTGACTGCCCGGAGTTTGCCCCGCCGCTGCGCGTGAGCGAACAGGACATTGCCCGCGCCGCGGCTTCGGTTTCCATTGAAAGCCGGGAGCACATCAGCGGAGCCGCGGCCAATATCCGAGCCTTCCATGAAGCCCAGCTTGAAAAATCCTGGTTTCTGACCCGGGCGGACGGCAGCATCCTTGGGCAGAGGGTCTTGCCTGTGGACAGCGTAGGCCTCTATGTGCCGGGCGGCCAGGGCGGCAATACGCCCCTGGTTTCAAGCCTGTTGATGAATGCCATCCCGGCTCAGGTGGCCGGGGTGCCCAGGCTGGCCGTCTGCACCCCGCCGCGCAAGGACGGCAGCGTCAGCCCGCATATTCTGGCCGCCGCGCACCTGCTGGACATCGACGAGGTTTACCGCGTGGGCGGGGCCTGGGCTGTTGGCGCCCTGGCCTGCGGCACACAGAGCATCGGCCCTGTGGACGTCATCGCCGGACCGGGCAATATTTATGTGACCACAGCCAAACGGCTGGTGCAGGGCACGGTGGGCATCGATATGATCGCCGGGCCCAGCGAAGTGCTGATTCTGGCCGACGCTTCGGCCAACCCCGCCTGGCTGGCCGCGGATATGCTTTCACAGGCCGAGCATGACCCCTTGGCTTCGGCCATCTGCGTCACGGACGACGCCCGTCTGGCCGAAAGCCTGCAACGGGAATTGGAGAGCCAGTGCGTAGCCCTGCCCCGTGCCCAGACCGCGGCCCGTTCGCTCATGGATTGGGGCGCCATCGTGGTGACGCCCAATCTCGCCACGGCTGTGGGCGTGGCCAACCGGGTCGCGCCGGAACATCTGGAAATCTGCACCCGCGATCCCTGGAGCGTGCTGCCGCACATCCGTCACGCGGGCGCTGTTTTTCTCGGGCAGCACAGCCCCGAAGCCGCAGGGGATTATTACGCCGGGCCCAATCACGTCCTCCCCACCCTGGGCACGGCGCGTTTCTCCTCGGCGCTTTCCGTGCAGACCTTCTGCAAAAAAACCAGCATCGTGGCCGCCTCGCCGGAATTTCTGCGACAAAACCTCCAGGCCATTGCCGGTCTGGCGCGCCTGGAGGGCCTTGAGGCCCATGCCCGCTCCGTGGAAGCGCGCAAAAACAAGTGACCCGGCCCAACGGGCATACTCAGGAGCCATCATGAAAGTTGTCGTCAAAACGGACATTACAGCCTATCCCCTGCTCTCGCGCGGCAAAGTCCGCGATATTTACGACGTGGATGAAAACACGCTCCTGATTGTCACGACAGACCGCATGTCGGCCTTTGACGTGATTATGAGCGAGCCCATTCCTTACAAAGGCGTGATCCTCAACAAGCTCACCCTCTTTTGGATGAACAGGTTCAAGGACATTATTCCCAATCACCTGCTGGAAAGCGATGTGGACCGTTTCCCCGAGGCGCTCGCCCCCTGGCGGGACGAGCTGGAGGGCCGCGCCGTGCTGGCCCGCAAGGCCAGGCCTCTGCCGGTGGAATGCATTGTGCGCGGGTATATCACAGGCTCCGGCTGGAAGGATTACCAGGCCACGGGCACGCTCTGCGGCTACGATCTGCCTGCCGGCCTGCGGGAGTCGGACAAACTTGAGCCCGCCCTGTTTACCCCATCCACCAAAGCCGAACTCGGCAAGCACGACGAAAACATCAGCGTGGCCGACGCCGAAGGCCTGATCGGCGAGGCTGCGGCCCGGCAGGTTGCCCGGACCGCCCTGGAGATTTACGAGGCCGCGCGCGCCTATGCCGCCGGGCGCGGCATCATCGTGGCCGACACCAAGTTTGAATTCGGCTTTATCGACGGTCGCCTGCACCTTATCGACGAAGTGCTCACGCCGGATTCCTCGCGCTTCTGGCACGCGGCCCGGTATACGCCCGGCCAAAGCCAACCCAGCTTTGACAAGCAATATCTGCGTGACTGGCTGAAAAAACAGCCCTGGAACATGCAAGCGCCTCCGCCGCATCTGCCTGAAGAGGTAATCAAGGCCACTGCTGAACGCTATCAGGAAGCCTATGAAATTCTGACCAGCAGAATTTGACGCAAAAAACCGCTTCCGCCTGCTTACCGTCAACCGCCAACCGGGAAACCGGCGCATTTTTCAAGGAGAAGCCATGCTGTTGCAAGGAAAAAAAGCCGTGATCATGGGTCTCGCCAACAATAGAAGCATCGCCTACGGCATTGCCTCATGTCTCAAGGCCCACGGGGCCCGTCTGGCCTTCAACTATGTGGGCGAAGCCATCAAAAAGCGGGTGGAGCCCCTGAGCGCGGAACTCGGCGGCGAATTCACCTTTCAATGCGACGTCTGCGATGACGCGCAGATTGCCGCCGCCGCGGATCTGGTCAAAGAAAAATGGGGCAATGTGGATGTGCTGGTGCATTCCGTGGCTTTTGCCAATCGCGAGGATCTCTGCGGCCGCTTTGTGGATACCTCGCGTGAGGGCTTCAGACTGGCCCTGGAAGTTTCCGCCTATTCGCTCACCGGCGTTTGCCGGGCCTTTGAGCCCTTGCTGCAGGATGGGGCCTCCGTGATCAGCATGACCTATCACGGCTCGACCAAAATAATTCCCGGCTACAACGTCATGGGCGTGGCCAAAGCCGCGCTGGAGGCTTCCGTGCGCTACCTGGCCTATGATCTGGGCCCCAAGGGGGTGCGCGTCAACGCCATCAGCGCCGGGCCCATTAAAACCCTGGCAGCTTCGGCCGTATCCAGCCTCAAGGACATTTTCAACCATGTGGAAAGCCACGCGCCATTGCGCCGCAACGTCAGCACCACGGATGTGGGCGGCGCGGCGGTCTTTCTGGCTTCGGAGCTGGCGCATGCGGTCACCGGCGAAGTGATCTATGTGGACAGCGGCTTCAGTCAGTTGGGGATTTAAAGGCCGGCGCTCGAAACATGCCGCTTGCAGTGGCCGCGAGGTCCAGCGGCGGCTGGAAAAGGCAGGCGGCGCTGCCCACGGCCGCGCCGCTCCGCCGCAGAGCCGGACCGGGAGATCGCCCGGCGGCCGCTGCCTCCCGGCAGGATCGCGTTTCAGAGCCGGAGCCGGCGGGAGCAAGAGCGGTTGTACACATTCAGCCCGGCTCTGTGCAGGATCAAACGCATGGACTATATGACGCTTAATGCGCTCGGCATTCTTCTGCTGGCCGGATTCGGACTCTGGGCTTTTTACCACGCGGCCACGAGCGCCAAAAAACGCCCGCCCGGCAAAAAAGATGACGACAAGCCCGAATCCTGAGGCCCCACGTTTTTGAAAAGGCGCGCCTGTGATCTGGAGCATTCTGACCATTCTGATCGTCCTGGCCCTGGCCCGGCTGCTCAAAAAAGGCTGCGAAGGCACGCCGTTCAACAATCATGCCCCGTGAGCGCCGCATATTGAGCACCTCCGGTGGAGGGAAAAAAGCGATACGCCCCCGGACGGCAAGCTGCCGGATAATTTGTGGTAAACGGCATCGCGCGTATTTTTTGCTTGCAGAGGCCAGGGTTTTGGCATATACAGGTCCGACTTTCAGCGGCGCGTAACGGCGTTCGCATCCGGAGAGGTGTCCGAGCTGGTCTAAGGAGCACGATTGGAAATCGTGTGTGCGTTAACAGCGCACCGGGAGTTCGAATCTCCCCCTCTCCGCCAGATTTCAAGGGGTTACTGTAAAAAGTAATCCCTTTTTTCATTGGTGGAATTTTTACGATTGGTGATTTCATTGGTGATTTCATTGGTGGAATTTATAACGGGGCCCCTTTCGGGGGTATTTTCGCCTTCCTGCATGGCAGTGTTCGGAGCGGAATTTTCCCCATTGGTGATTCGATTGGTGATGTCCTCAAAAACGGATGCAGCCTCCCTGTCCACGCCCAGATCGTGAAGGTAGATTTCGGTCGTTTTCAGGTTCTGATGGCCCAGGACTTTTTGCGCCTTGTAGGGATCGTGGAAGCCGGTAGCCATGAAGTGCCGAAGGCTGTGCGCTCCGAAATGCCGAACCCCTGCGCGCAGGCACAAATCGCGCATCAGGTACTTGATGCGGTTGCTGGTGCGCGTGAAGGCGTTCCCCGTACTCGGATCGGTGAAGACATGCCGTGCCTCCCTGGGGTCTGATTCTCTCAAGCGGCTCAATACCTGGTAGAGCGTATCAGACATGGCGATTTTTCTCGCCTCCATGTTCCCGCCCCGTCTTTTGGATGTCCAGAGGGTAATGACCCTCCTCTCCAGATCAACATCTTCCCATGCCAGCAGTCGAATTTCCGAAATTCTGGCCGCCGTGTGAAGCAGGCAGATCAGGAAGTCATGCTCAAAGCCTGGTTTGGCAGCATCCAGAAGGCTTTTTATATCATTCGCAGGGGGGACGTATTTCACGGCTTTTTTGATAGCATAAGCGTCAATCTGCCGGGGCGGATTGTCTGCGGCGTAACCTTCTTTGCCAGCCCATGCCCAGAGCGAGGAAAGCTCCGTTTTGTACTTATTGGCGGTTTTTTTGCTTATCATTTTTGCTGCCACTGCCACAAAGCCGTCTATCGTTGCCTTTCCTATGCTTCGGAAAGGTGTCATTGCCCCTGCGAACTCAATAAATCTTCGGTATGCTGTCTTTTTGTAGGATATTGTGTTGGGTTTCAATCGACTCTCACAATAGAGGAGATGGGCAGTACACACGTCACGCAAAACCATATCGTCTGGCTGCTGCCTCAAGCTCTTCTGTTCTTCTTCCCATGCCAGAGCTTCTCGGCGACTTCGGAAGCCTGCCTTCCTTCCGATGCGTATCCCATCCTGGTAAACGTCCGCGATCCATCGCGGGCCGTTCTTTGTCTGATACTTCGCTACCGCCATTGATTGCCTCCGCCCTGACCGGCCCGGCCTGCCAGTAGAAGCGCATGGAACGGAGCGTATTGCCCTCACCCACGCGCTCGTGCTTCCAGCGCCTCCAAGTCCTGCGAAACGTGCCAAAGCTGGTTTTGAGCCTCTCGCACATTTCATCTGCCGTCAGGAGTTCGGTGTCCATCATAACGTCCCGGATCAATTATTGGTGGTTATTCGCTTGCGCCGCCGCCGCAATTTCTTCAGCTATCCGACCATGCAGAGGGCAGTCCCCTTGAACGATCCAGCCGTGTTTCGTCCAGTCAGCCCCATAGCCACGGCCTTGGCAGTTATCCCAGACTGGACATGTGCAACCTTGGGCTATGGCCTTGTCACTGCCCGGAGGCGGGAAGATGATCTCTTGCATTGCACTACTCCAAAAAGATGAGCTTGCCTTTCAGCAGCCCGGTTGTGAGTGCCGCATGGAGTTTGGCGGCATCGGGTTCGGAATACGCCACCAGGCACGAGGGCGCATTGGCCGTACCGCCCCGCTCGCCGGAGATGTAATGGAAGCGGAGTCGCCCTTGGAAAAAAAAGAGCGCACGGGCTTTGTTCCAGATTTGGGCATGGAAGCCCTGCGTCTCTGTACGGGCAAAGATCAGTGCGAGGCCGCTGCCATGTTCGGCCAGCCGGGCAATCCAGCGGAATGTCTCCTTTCCATAGGGTGGATTCAGCCAGACGCGCCCTCCCAGGGCTGCGCCATGCCGTCGTCCTCTTTGGTGTAGTGACGCGCGGCCATGCCCCAAGGGCGAACAATGGGGGCGGCAAGGTCCAGATCGAATGGCCCCAGCGCGCGCAGGATTTCCGGCGGCGTAAGCCACTCGTCATTGTTCGTTGTGTTGCTATTGAAATTTTTTGCCATTTCCTTTGAAACTGATGACCCAGGGGTTTGCGTTCCAGCCGAGGCCGCGCTTTGTGGGCGGTTCTTTCGTCCAGCACGCGGAGTCGGTCATAGGTTTTCCTCCGGTATGGTCTCAGGTACAGCTGTCTGGTTCATTTCTTTTCCCTCCTCAATGCAACCAG
>NZ_JAAKEH010000060.1:0-14227 GCF_011039095.1 Desulfovibrio sp. ZJ200
AAATGGACACCGTCAACCCCATGTTCCCGGACGCGGATCTGGTGATCGTGGTGGGCGCCAACGACGTGGTCAATCCGGCGGCCAACACCGCCGAAGGCACGCCCATTTACGGCATGCCCATTCTGGAGGCGGACAAGGCCAAGGCCGTGATCATCTGCAATTATGACGAAAAGCCGGGCTATGCGGGCGTGGACAACCCCCTGTACACCAGGCCGGGCGTGATCATGATGCTCGGCGACGCGGCCAAGACCGTGGACAATCTCGTCAAGCTGGCTTCCGGTTCCGCGCCCGCGGCTGCGGCCCAGGCCGACGTCGCGCCCAATGCCGATGCCCGGGCCGCCCAACTGCTGACCACGGCCAAAAACGTGATCATCGTGCCCGGCTACGGCATGGCTCTGGCCCAGGCCCAGCACAAGGTCAAGCAACTGGCCGACGCCCTGGAAGCCAGAGGCGCAAAGGTCGAATACGCCATTCATCCGGTGGCGGGCCGCATGCCCGGCCACATGAACGTGCTTCTGGCCGAGGCCAATGTAGAGTATGAGCATCTGCTGGAAATGGACACCGTCAACCCCATGTTCCCGGACGCGGATCTGGTGATCGTGGTGGGCGCCAACGACGTGGTCAATCCGGCGGCCAATACCGCCGAGGGAACGCCCATTTACGGCATGCCCATTCTGGAAGCGGACAAGGCCAAGGCCGTGATCATCTGCAATTATGACGAAAAGCCGGGCTATGCGGGCGTGGACAACCCCCTGTACACCAGGCCCGACGTGATCATGATGCTCGGCGACGCGGCCAAAACCGTGGACAATCTCGTCAAGCTGGCTTCCGGTTCCGCGCCCGCGGCTGTGGCCGAAGCGCCCAAGAAGGAAGCCGCGCAAGATGCCCTGCAGGCCCTGAAGACCGCCAAAAACGTGATCATCGTGCCCGGCTACGGCATGGCTCTGGCCCAGGCCCAGCACAAGGTCAAGCAACTGGCCGACGCCCTGGAAGCCAGGGGCGCGAAGGTCGAATACGCCATTCATCCGGTGGCGGGCCGCATGCCCGGCCACATGAATGTGCTTCTGGCCGAGGCCAACGTGGACTACGAGCATTTGCTGGAAATGGACACGGTCAACCCCATGTTCCCGGACGCGGATCTGGTGATCGTGGTGGGCGCCAACGACGTGGTCAACCCGGCGGCCAATACTGCCGAGGGCACGCCCATTTACGGCATGCCCATTCTGGAAGCGGACAAGGCCAAGGCCGTGATCATCTGCAATTATGACGAAAAGCCCGGCTACGCGGGCGTGGACAACCCCCTGTACACCAGGCCGGGCGTAACTCTGATGCTGGGCGACGCAAGCGCCTCCCTGGATAAACTTCTGGCAATGGTGCGCTAAGCACGTCAACTGCAAACAAGCGGGGCGGCATGACCTCAGCTCTGCCGCCCCGCAGGACGAGAATATGCCTGTTGTTGTGTCGGTGCATGTGCTTTCTTTCACATTTTGATGCCCTTCGGTTCAAAGGAGATGACAATGCTCAAATAATCCATACTGTTAGTACGCTTGACAGTAGCGCCGGAGAACACCGGGCGCTTGCAGAGAGGCGAGAGCTTGAGGCCGCCGGGCAGATGCTCCGGAGAGCGGCCAACAACACCTGTAATGGACTGATTTTTTTCTTTTTACAGTTTTTACGGTTTAGAGCGGTTTGCTAATGAAATTAGCTAAACCGCTCTGGCGACAGCGTTAGCTGGCGCCCGCGCCGAATGAGCGTCCAGACCGCGTTGCGGTAGCCGTTAGCAGGCTTTGCTTGCTTACGGATAGCGACAGCGGTTGCGTTGACTGGCTGCCGCAGTAACCAGTTGCTGTCTTCATCCGTAGCTTCCTTCGTCGCAACGGCTGAAGCCTGGACGCGAAATGACGGCAGCGAAATGATTGAAAATGAATATTTTCAATCAAAAAATGCTCTAGGCGAACCCCGGGCCGGGGTTCCTGAAGGAGTTCCACACGTCAACAGAAGGAGCTGCCAGTGCCCTGTCAGGATGAAGCTGACGTCAAAATCCGGGTGAATAATCTCACCAAGCGTTTTGGCGATCTCACCGTTCTTGATGGCATCAATTTCACCATCAAAAATGGAGAGCTGCTGGCCATCGTCGGCCCCACCGGTTGCGGCAAGACTACATTTTTGAACTGCCTTTCCAAACTCATGCCCGCCACTGAAGGCGATATTCTTATCGACGGGCAGGAAGCCAACCCCAAAAAACACAATATCGCCTATGTCTTTCAGGAGCCCACCTGCCTGCCCTGGCGCACGGTGCGCGAAAACGTGGCCTACGGCATGGAGGTCAAAGGCGTCGGCAAAGAGGAACGCTTCCAGCGCGCCTCGGACATTATGGACCTTGTGGGCCTTTCCTCCTGCGCCGATCTTTACCCCAATCAGGTTTCAGCCAGCATGATGCAGCGCATCGCGGTTTCCCGCGCCTTTGCGGTGAACCCCGATCTCTTGCTGATGGATGAGCCTTACGGCCAGTTGGACGTGAAGCTGCGCTTCTACCTTGAAGACGAACTGGTCAACCTCTGGCAAAAGCTGAACAGCACCATTCTCTTTGTCACCCACAACATTGAGGAGGCTGTCTATGTGGCCGAGCGCATCCTTGTGCTGACCAACAAGCCCACCAAGGTCAAGGCGGAAATCCAGGTGGATCTGCCCCGCCCCCGCAAACTCATCGACCCCAGATTTGTGGAACTGCGCAGGCAGGTCACGGAGCTTATCCGCTGGTGGTAGGCTTTGGCCCGCCCCCGCAAACGCAGCCGCCCGGAGGATGTTATGGCTTACCAAACTGTTGTGGTCAAAGAACCGCCGCTGCTTCGAGCGCTTCCCTATATCAGCGTCATTGCTTTCTTTCTGATTTGGGAAACCGCAGTGCGCTCGGGCATGATTCCCCAGACCCTGCTGGCCTCCCCGACGCAGGTCTTCCATGCTTTTATCGACAAGCTGACCAACCCCAATCCCGACGGGGCCGTGATGCTGACCCACTTCAAAACCAGCCTGACCGAAGCTTTCATCGGCTATGTGCTGGCGCTGCTGGTGGGTCTGCCCCTGGGGCTGGCCATGGGCTGGTTTAAAGTGGCCGAGGGCCTCTTCCGGCCTATTTTCGAGCTGATCCGGCCCATCCCGCCCATTGCCTGGATTCCGCTGACCGTGTTCTGGTTCGGCATCGGGCTGACAGGCAAGGTCTTTATCATCTGGATTGCGGGCATTGTGCCCTGCGTGATCAACGCCTATGTGGGCGTGCGCATGACCAACCCGGTTTTGATCCAGATGGCCAGGACCTACGGGGCCAACGACTGGCAGATATTCACCCAGCTTTGCATCCCGTCCTCCCTGCCCATGGTTTTCGGCGCGCTGCAACTTGCGCTGGCCTACTGCTGGACAAACCTGGTGGGCGCCGAGCTGCTGGCCGCCGATTCCGGCCTGGGCTTTCTGATCACCATGGGCGGCCGTGTGGCCCGGCCTGACCTGATCGTGCTCGGCATGATCTGCGTGGGCATTTCGGGCGCGATCATCGGGATCATCATCGACTATGTCGAAAAACGACTGCTGGCGGGCATCAGGAGGTAATTCATGAGCGGTTCTTCATCCATTGCCAACGAAACCGTCGACCACGCCGCAGAACGCGGACGGTTTACGTTCTACAAACTGATCACCAATACCTACTTTTTGTACGCCGTCTCGATTCTCGGCTTTTTCTGGCTCTGGCACTGGACGGCGGTCGAAAAGATCTTCCGGGACTCCCTGGCCACGCCCAAGGAAGTGCTGGACATGATGATCCGCCTGACCAGCATGAACTTCGCGGGCAGCAATCTCTGGGGCCACATCTGGGCCAGCTTCCAGCGCGTGATCATCGGCTTTGTGCTGGCGAGCATCGTGGCCGTGCCCCTGGGCCTGTTCATGGCCCTGAACAAAACCGTGAACAGCGTCGTCAAGCCGCTTTTCGACCTGTTCAAGCCCATGCCGCCCATCGCCTGGGTGTCCATTGCCATTCTCTGGTTCGGCATCGGCGAGTTTTCCAAGGTGTTCATCATCATCATCGGCACTTTCGTGCCCTGCCTGTTGAACGCCTACAACGGCGTGCGCCTGGTGGACCCGGACCTGTACGACGTCATCCGGGTGCTGGGCGGCAAGCGCAAGGACGAAATCTTCCATGTCTGCTTTCCGGCCTCCTTTCCGGCGGTCTTCGCGGGCCTGCAGATTTCGCTCAGCGCGGCCTGGACCTGCGTGCTCGCCGCCGAGCTGATGAACTCCCGCGACGGCCTGGGCTTTTTGATCAAGCGCGGCATGGACACGCACCAGCCGTCCCTGGTTCTCAGCGGCATGCTGCTGATTGCGGCCGCGGCCTGGATAAGCTCCCTGGGCGTGGGCTTGCTGGAGCGCAAGCTCTGCCCCTGGAAGCGCAGTATTGACAATGTCTGATGCCACGGCCCGCAGCAATTTTGCTTTGAAAGTGCTCTGGCCTTGCCCGAGCAAACGCCGCCACCAAGGCGCGCGCACCACGGTTGCGCGGTTCACCGCCGAAGCGGGCGTAGTAAAAGGATAGACACATGAGCGAGCAGAACGACAAGTGTGCGCCCACGCTGAAAATCCACTGTGAGGACATCAGCAAGACCTTCATCCAGAAGGGCAACCAGGAAGTGCCGGTGATCAGGGACATCACCCTGGATGTTTACGAAAACGAATTCCTGGTCGTCCTGGGCCCGGGCCAGAGCGGCAAATCCACGCTGCTGAAGATTATTGCCGGGCTGGAAATTCCTGACAAAGGCTATGTGACCCTGGACGGCGAACCCGTGACCGGCCCCGGGCCGGATCGCGGCATCGTGTTTCAGAGCTACATGCTCTTTGCCTGGAAAACCGTGCGCGATAACGTGGAACTGGGCCTCAGACTGCGCGATGTGCCCGCGGCCGAACGGCACAACATCGCCGACCACTACATCAAGATGGTGGGCCTGCAAGGCTTTGAGAACCATTACCCCCACCAGCTCTCCGGCGGCATGAAACAGCGCGTGGGCATTGCCCGGGCCTATGCCAACTCGCCCAAGGTCATGCTTCTGGACGAGCCCTTCGGCCAGCTGGACGCCCAGACCCGCATGTACATGCAGGTGGAGACGGCCCGGATCTGGGAACAGGACAAACGCACCGTGCTCTTTGTCACCAACAATATCGACGAAGCGCTGTACCTGGGCGATCGCATTGTGCTGATGGAAGGCAAACTGCCGGGCACCATCAAGACCGAATACCCCATCAACCTGCCGCGGCCGCGCGAGCATACCTCCATGGAGCTTTTGGAACTGCGCGAGGAAATCATCGCCAATACGGAGCTGATTCTCTGATATGGCTGCGGGCACGCTGATCTTCAGCCTGCTGGCCGGAGGCCTGGGCGCGATCCTGGTCTGGTGGGCGGCGCGCGCCGCATGTGCGCGTTTTGCCGCCGGGGCCGCCCTTCGCGGCAATGCGGAAGGCAAAGGGCGGCCGCAAGAGGCTACTGCCCTGGACAGCGGGCAGATCAGCACGGAAGAGATCAAGGCCGTCTACCGCCGGGTCTTTTGGCGACGCGTGGGCGGCATGCTGCTCTGCCTGGCGGCTCTTGGGGCATGGCTCATGAGCGCGCACTGGCTGACGAGCCTGCTGCTCGCGGGCATGGGCTGCCTGCTGCAATATCTTGCATACCGCTTGCGCACCTGCTATGCTTTGCGTATAGCTCAGCAAAAGCAAGAACAGGAGATGACGGCCATGAGCGGCGCTGCAACAGCCGAACCGCCCAGGGCTTCAGTGGAAAAGCAACGCCGCTGCCCGGTGTTGTAGAAGCGTATGGGGAACGAAGGCTCCCTGGAGCTGCCGACAGTTTGCGTCGAGGGTTACAGCCGTTGCCGTAGACGGCCCGCGTCCGGGCTTTTACGGAGTGCGAACGGACCCGGACTTAACGTGTTATTCAGGAGGATATGTATGTTGAAAAAATGGATTTCTCTGGCGCTGACCGCCGTCTTTGTGCTGAGCATCGCGGGTATGGCCATGGCCGCGGACAAGCTGGTCAAAGTGCCCACTGCCTGGATGGACGAGCATGAGACCTTTCTGATGTGGTATGCCAAGGAAAAAGGCTGGGACAAAGAAGCCGGCCTGGACGTTGAAATCAAATACTTCAACTCCGGCGCGGACATTCTGAACGCCCTGCCCTCCGGCGAATGGGTGTATGCGGGCATGGGCGCGGTTCCGGCCATGCTGGGCAATCTGCGCTACGACACCATCGTCATTGCCAACGGCAATGACGAATCCATGACCAACGGCGTGGTAGTGCGCAAGGACAGCCCCATTGCCAAGGTCAAGGGCTGGAACAAAGACTATCCCGACGTGCTGGGCAGCCCCGAAACCGTGAAGGGCAAAACCTTCCTGGTCACCACCGTGAGCTCGGCCCACTATGCGCTTTCCTCCTGGCTCAACGTCCTGGGCCTCAAGGACAGCGACGTGGTGATCAAGAACATGGATCAGGCCCAGGCCGTGGGCGCCTTTGAAAACAAGATCGGCGACGGCGTGGCCCTCTGGGCGCCGCATCTCTTCCTGGTTATGGACAAGGGCGGCGTGCTTGCCGCGGATCTCAAGATGTGCAAAAAGGGCAACCCCATCGTGTTGATTGCCGATGCCAAGTATGCCAATTCCCATCCTGAAATCACCGCCAAATTCCTGGGCATCTATCTGCGCGCCGTGAACATGCTCCAGAAGGAGAGCGCGGAAAGCCTGGTGCCCGAATACCGCCGCTTCTTCCTGGAATGGGCCGGCAAGGATTATGACAAGAAGCTGGCGCTCAAGGACATCCAGAAGCATCCCGTGTACAACCTGGACGAGCAACTGGTGATGTTCGACGACTCCAAGGGCCAGAGCCAGGCCCAGACGTGGCAGGGCGAAATCGCCGACTTCTTTACAACCGTGGGTCGCATCACTCCTGCGGAAGCCAAGAAGGTTCAGGACGGCAAGTATGCCACCAACAAGTTCCTGAAGATGGTCAAGACCCCGATTCCGGCTTACAAGTAAGTCTGAAGCGGCATAAAGCGCCGCGCTGACTGAAGGGCCTTCTCCCCTTGGGGAGAAGGCCCTCTTTTTTGCGGCATTCAGCCCTCAAACTCGTTTCCGGCAGAATCCACGCCGCCTGGCGGCTCCTGTCGCTTTGGCGGCAGAGTGGAAAAGGCAGCGCATCTAGAGTTTGGCTCATTTCATGAGCAAAACGCTCTACTGCGCCGGGCTGCCGTCGGCGCGGCGCTCAAAGCGCGGCACGGGCAGATGGCAGCCGCCCCGGCCCGTGCGCTCCGCAAAGCGCTGATGGTACGCTTCCGCCGGGTAAAAGGGGCCGGCCGGGAGCACCTGGGTGACTACCTTGTAGCCCAGGTCTTTGAGGCGGGCGATCAATTTTTCGGCCACGGCCCTTTGCTCGTCGTCCAGATAAAAAACGGCCGAGCGATACTGTGAACCCACATCCGGCCCCTGCCTGTTGAGCTGCGTGGGATCATGCACTTCAAAAAAACGCCGCAGGATGCGCTCATACGAAACGCGTGAAGGATCAAAGCTGACCCGCACGGCCTCGGCGTGCCCGGTATCGCCCCGGCTGACATCCTCATATCTCGGATTTGCCGTCCGGCCGCCTGTATAGCCCGAAACAGCGTCGCAGCCCCCGGGCAGCTTGCGGAAGGCGTCTTCCACGCCCCAGAAGCACCCTCCAGCCACGATGGCCGTGCCGGAGCAGGGCGCGGCCCGCGCTGCCCGCGCGAAAGCGGCCTTTTCCTCCGGGCTGCCCGCAGGCGCAAAGCTCATGGACAGGGAATTGACGCAATGCCGGGTGTTCCTGCGGGTAAAGCCCTCGCCTTCAAAAACATGGCCCAGATGGCCGCCGCAATGGGCGCAGAGAATCTCCACCCGTTGCCCGTCTGCATCGGGCACGCGCCGTACCGCGCCGGGCACGGCATCGTCGAAAGCAGGCCAGCCGCAGCCGGAGTCGAATTTGTCTTCAGAATGGTAAAGCGGCATGCCGCATTGGCGGCAGATGTACGTCCCGGCGGCATGATTGTTCACATACTGCCCGGTATACGGGGCCTCGGTAGCCTTTCGCAACAAGACGTCCGCCTCGCGCTGCGTGAGCGGCGGCATGGGGAATGCAACAGTCATATGCGCCTCTTGCGCGGCATCAGGCTGGGCCGCTGTTGCCGCCATGACCGGCCAAACCGGCCAGAACAGCAACAAGGCCGCAACAGCGCGCCGCAGCATGCTGAAAATTTCTTGATTCATACTCGTCCCTGCGCGCCCCAGGGGCCGCAAAACGCGACCGGCGCGGGTTGTTTGTGGCAAGCAGCGACCGTTCCGCTGCTTGTCTTTCCTGTATATGCCGCCCGCCTTGCCGGGGCAAGAGCCGCACATGCGCCGCGGCAGATTCCTGCTGCGGAACCTAGAGCAGATTACCTTTGACTTTTTATGAAAGTCAAAGGTGGCATTCAGGCGAAAAACGCGGTTTTCGCCTGAATGTACGCCGCGTTGCGGCGGCTGCCGCTTTCGCGTCAGCAGAGCATTTTCAAAGTGAAAATGCTCTAGAGCGTTTTGTTAATTTCATTAGCAAAACACTCTAAGGGCTTCAGTTGCGTGCAGAATAGTTTTACATCGCGCTTTTAAATTGCAAATCAATTTAGTTTATATCATAATACATTCTTAGAGGATGTTTATCCTTACAAAAATACTAGAGAAGATAAAAAGAGAATCCGCATGTCCATCTCGAAAATATGTAATTTCTGGTCCAGATGCACCCGCCGTCTTTGGTTTTATCCGGCCGTGTGCAGTGTGATTTCCATTCTCGCTGTTCTCTTCGCCGCCTTCGCGGACACTTTTCTGCCGAGTGATACTGCGCCCCTGGTCGACAAAGACATGCTCCAGGGCCTGCTCACCTTCATAGCCCCCACCATGCTGACCATCAGCACTTTTTCCCTGTCCATCCTGTATGCCACCTTTTCCTTCACCAGCAGCCACACCTCGCCGCGCGCCACAGACGTGCTGATCAGCGACGGCAGGGCCAATGAGGCCATTTCCGCTTTTGTGGCCGCCTTCATTTTCTCCCTGGTGGCGATCATCGCTCTGGGCCTGGGCTATTACGGCGCCACGGGCCGTCTGGTGCTCCTGCTGGAAACCGTCGTGATGCTGACATTTGTGCTCCTGGCCTTTCTGCGCTGGCTGAGAACGCTCTCGCTCTTCGGCAAATTGGATTATATCGTGGAACGGCTGGAAAATGTGACGTCCAGCGTCATGCGCAAGCACTTGCAGAGCCCGACCCTCGGCTGCCGGCCGGGACCGGAAGACACGCCTGCCGGCATGCCTCTTCATGTGCAGGGCACAGGCTACCTCCAGGAAATGGATTTAGGCGCGCTCAACACTCTGGCCGACGAGCTGGACACAAGCCTGCACCTGCTGGCGCGCAGCGGGCAGCGCGTGCATCCGGCTCTGCCGGTGGCGGTGCTGGCAACTTCCTCGCGGCTGACAGAAAAGCAGCAACAAATCGTGTCCAGGGCGTTTACTCTGGGGCAAAGGCAGAACTTTACCCTTGATCCGTCCTTCGGCCTGCGGGTTCTGGCGGACATAAGCCAACGCTCCCTGAGCAAGAATGATCCGGGCACGGCCATGCACGCCGTGGACGCCGTGGGACGTATTCTGATTGACAATTTCAGCGGGGGCCTGGCCCCGGAGGTTGATCGGAGCATTCGCTACCCTCGCCTGACGGCAAGGCCGCTCCAGACGCGCAGGTTTCTCGAGGACATATTTCCGCTGCTTACGCGCAATGCTGCTGAGTGGCCGGAATTCACCGCCTGCCTGCGGGAGATGCTGGCCGCCGTGGCCGAGAATTGCCCGGGCCCGCTGGCGGACGCCGCACGGGCTTGCCTTCGGGACCACGCCGACGCCGATGCGGCAAAAACGGGCGCTGCCCATTAGAGCATTTTCTCTTTGAAAATGCTCTGCTGACGCGAAAGCGGCAGCCGCCGCAACGCGGCGTACATTCAGGCGAAAACCGTGTTTTTCGCCTGAATGCCACCTTTGACTTTCATAAAAAGTCAAAGGTAATCTGCTCTAGAGCGTTTCAAAAGCAATATGCTCTACGATGCGTGCAAGTGGATAATTTTACATATCCAATTATAGTAATTGATCATTTTCTGTTCATGCTGAAAATTTGACGGAATGACTATGCTCAAGGGATTATGAGAACTTCGAGCATAGAAAGAAGAACTAAAATATAATTTATTCTATAAAAACACATTGATAGAAAAATATGAAAATTTTTAAAAATATCTGTTTACAACTTCAAAAATATACTTTATCTCATTTTTGAACCAACCTACTCTTTGTCACCGGGGCAGTCCCTTCCCCCCCAAAGGGGCTGCCCCCCCTCCCGGGCAGGCCGTACGCCGCGCGGTGGGAGTGAAAACGCGGTCGCCAGCGTATGCGTAAAAGACACGTTCCTGATGGAAAATCTCTTTCGATGTAGTACGCTCTGCCTATGGCACGGAATCTTTACCACCCGAATTTGCAGTAGAGCGTTTTGCCAGAGCGGTTTGCTGTTGAAAACGGCAACCGCTCTGGCGGCCGCGTCGGGCTCAGCGGGCATAGCCGTGAGGATGGTTTTTGTGCCACTCCCAGGCAGAAGCGATCATGTCTTCAAGGCCGGTTTCGGGCCGCCAGTCCAGGACTTTTGCCGCCCTGGCCGCCGAGGCCACCAGCCGGGCAGGATCGCCCGGTCGCCGCGGCCCGACCGCGATTTTGATCTCCTGCCCGGTGACCCGGCGCGCTGCCTCGATCATTTCCATGACTGAAAAGCCCCGGCCATTGCCCAGATTGCAGATTTCGCTCGCCCCGCCGCGCCGCAGGTAGTCCACAGCGCGCAGATGCGCGTCGGCCAGATCCGTGACATCCAGATAGTCGCGGATGCAGGTGCCGTCCGGGGTAGGATAGTCCTGGCCGAAAACGGTGATTTGCTCGCGCAGGCCCAGAGGAACTTGCAGGATCAGCGGGATCAGATGGCTCTCAGGCCGGTGATCCTCGCCGATCTCCCCGCCGGGCCAGGCTCCGGCCACGTTGAAGTAGCGCAGGGAGACCGAACGGATGTGGTGAGCTTTGCCCACCCAGCGCATTATCGTCTCCATAATCAGCTTGCTCTCGCCATAGGGATTGCAGGGCCGGGTCGGATCGCTCTCCTCAATGGGCACCCGTTCCGGCTCGCCGTAAACCGCGGCCGAAGAGGAAAAAACAAGTTTGTCCACATCATGCCGCAACATGGCTTCCAGGAGCATCTGCATGCCGTGCACGTTGTTGTTGAAATATTTCAGAGGCTTTTCCATGCTTTCGCCCACCAGGGAACTGGCCGCGAAATGCAGCACCGCGTCAATGTCGTTTTCGCCGAAGACCTGGTCCAGGATCGCGGCATCGCGGATGTCGCCCTCATAGAGCCGCGCCCCGGCAGGCACAGAGCCGCGGTGCCCGGTCAGGAAATTGTCGATGATGATGGTTTCCTCGCCGCGCGCCAGCAGCGCGCGCACGTTGTGCGAGCCGATGTAGCCGGCCCCGCCGCAAACCAGGATGGCCATGCTTTCACTCCTCCCTCAATTGCCGCGCCGTCGGCATCAGAGTGTTTTGCTACTTTTAGTAGCAAAACACTCTACGTGCAATAATTTTGTCATGTTATCATACGCGTGGGTAAAAGCCGCTTCGGCGGCGCGCACTTCGCTCCCACGAAGCCTGCGGCTTCGGCGATGCTGGCGGAGAACCGGGAAAACTCTTGCAAAAACAGGGTAAACTATTTAAGACTCAAAAGCGTTTCCCGACCGCTTTTTGAACCGGCAACGTCTGTAATGCGGCGTTTTCTCTCCACGAGGGATCAGGAGTATCCGAAGCGGAATAGAGCCGGGCGTGCCGTGCTTGCAGCAAACATGCGAACCGAGGCGCACAGAAAGCGAAGGTAAAATTGAAATAGAGATCATAAGCGCCGCGATAGACGCTTGCATCTGCCGCAGGCCGCCCCTGGTCCTGGAGGATAGCGATATGACGCAAAAGAAAAATATGATCTTTGTCATCTTTGTGACGTTTACCGGGGCCCTGACGGGCCTCTTGTTTGGCCTGGACATCGGTTCGGTTTCCGGGGCCCTGCCCTTTGTCGTTCAGGAATTCGCCATTGATCCCGCCTCCGAGGGCTGGGTGGTCAGCGTGCTGATGGTCGGCGCGGCCGTGGGCGCGGTGGGCGGCTCCTGGTTCTCCAAAGCGTTCGGGCGCAAAGCCGGTCTGCTCATGGCGGCCGCGCTCTTTGTCTGCGGCTCGGTGCTGGCGGCCTGGGCCCCGCTGGCGGGCTGGCTGATCGCGGGCCGCTTTGTGCTCGGTCTGGCCGTAGGCGTGGCCTCGTTCACCGCGCCGCTCTATCTTTCGGAAATCTCTCCGGTCCGCTTCCGGGGCGGGATCATTTCCATGTACCAGTTGATGATCACCATCGGCATTCTGGCAGCCTACCTCATTGACACGGCTCTGAGCTCTTCCGGAGCCTGGCGCTGGATGTTCGGCATCCCCGCCATCCCTTCGGCCATGCTGCTTGCGGCCGTGCTTTTTTTGCCGCGCAGTCCGCGCTGGCTGGCCATGCGCAATCGCACGGACGAGGCGCGCGCGGTGCTGGCGCGCCTGCGCGAAACGCCCGGGGAGGCGCAGCAGGAAATGGACGAAATTCAGGAAAGCCTGGCCGTGAAGCAGGAAGGCTGGAAGCTTTTCAAGGCCAGCCCCAATGTGCGGCGCGTGGTGGGCCTGGGCATGCTCCTGCAGATTATGCAGCAATTCACGGGCATCAACGTGATCTTGTACTACGCTCCTAAAATCTTTCAGGAAGCGGGCTACGCCGGCATCCGGCAGCAAATGTGGGGCACGGTCATCGTGGGCCTGATCAATGTGCTGGCCACGTTCATCGCCATCGGACTGGTGGATCGCTGGGGCCGCAGGCCCATGCTTACGCTCGGCTACACGGTCATGGCCCTGAGCATGGGCCTGCTGGGCCTGCTGTTTTATCTGGGTACGGCCACGCCCGGGGCGCGTCTTTTCGCGGTGATGGTGCTGCTGATTTTCATCATCGGCTTTGCCATGAGCTCCGGGCCCCTGGTCTGGGTGCTCTGCTCGGAAATCCAGCCTCTGAAAAGCCGCGAATTCGGGATCATGTGCTCCACGACAACCAACTGGCTGGCCAATGCCTGCATCGGCTACATGTTCCCGGTGCTTTTGCAATGGCAAGGCGCTGCAACGACCTTTTGGCTGTTCGCAGCGTTCAACGCCCTGTTCATCTGGCTCACCGTCCGCCTGACGCCGGAAACCAAAGGCGTGAGTCTGGAACATTTGGAGCATAATCTTATGGCTGGAAAAGCCCTTCGGCATCTGGGCCGGCCGGTGGACGCCTGAACCGCATACGGGCCGCACCCCTTCCGGATTGCGGCCCGTACTTTCGGGGGATTGTCATGTTGCAATCTAGAGCATTTTGCTTTTGAAATTATTCAATTTCAAAAGCGGCGCTGCCATCATTTCGCGTCCAGGCTTCAGCCGTTGCGACGAAGGAAGCTACGGATGAAGACAGCAACTGGTTACTGCGGCAGCCAGTCAACGCAACCGCTGTCGCTATCCGTAAGCAAGCAAAGCTTGCTAACGGCTACCGCAACGCGGTCTGGACGCTCATTCGGCGCGGGCGTCCGCTCCCGCGGCCGCCAGAGCGTTTAGCTATTTTTATTAGAGCATTTTGCTTTTAACTTTTTACATAGCCACAGGATTTAAACCATCCTTCAGCGTCTTTTTGTGTGATACAACTTAATGCTTTTCCAATGGACTTGTACAGTTCATCACATGTTTTTGCTTTCATACCCCGAAGTAATTGTTTCACTTTGCTCCACATCTTTTCAATGGGATTTAAATCCGGGCTGTATTCTGGAAGGAAAATATACTTGCAGCCTTTTTCCCTTATCAAGTTTTGGGCGGTTTTTGATTTATGGACATTCAAATTATCCATTATAACAACATCGTTAGCTTTAAGCGTTGGAAGAAGAAATTTTTCAATATAAGCATTGTACATTTTTCCATCCAGTGCCCCATCAAAAACAACACTGCAAGTCTCTCCCGTTACCCGGATTGCTGAAAGTATGCTTATCCTTTCCCAACGTCC
>NZ_JAAKEH010000061.1:0-14177 GCF_011039095.1 Desulfovibrio sp. ZJ200
TACTGCCGGGCAATCAGCCCCATTGCCGCGCTGGCCAGCTCATACCACGGCAGTTGCTCCCGGACGTGGCTGTCAAAGGCGCTGGCGAAGCCATGAAAGGTCCAGTCCCGCATCAGTCCCGCTCCAGGGGAAAGCCCAGCCGACGGGAAAAGGCGGCCAGGGCGAGAGACGCAAGTTCCATCCGCTTGCCGTCCGGGTAGGGCAGGTTGAACTCAAAGCGCAGGGATGCGGCCAGTTCGTGCGGATGCCATGCCAGCGGCTTGCGGCAGATGGCCGTCACCATGCCGTCGGCATGGCCGCTTTGCACCTGGCCGAAGAACCGCCCCAGCAAGGCCCGCCACTCCTCCGGCTCATAGAACTTCTGGATTTTCGGCGCGTTTGCGATGTCTCCGATATGGACGCCCGGCTCCATTGCCAGCTTGAATTGGCAGCCTCTGGACGCCCGGTTCGGCAAGACCGGCTCCGGCTATCCATCCCGCCTGCCAGACCGCGCGCCTTTCCAGAACGCCAAGGCGTTTGCCGTGATCCTTGACCTGAGTGGTGATGGCCTCGTCAAAACGGATGATGAGGGCGTCAACCTTGGCTTCCAGGCGCGCGATACTCGCGGCCGTGTTCCGGTCCATTGATTTCCAGATTCTTTTCCTGGAGCCTGGCCCGATCCGGCAGGATTCTGTCCAGGGCTTTTCCCCCCAGACCCAAAAGAGACGTGAAAAATTTGATCATCACACAACCTCCGCCAGCAACCGCCCCTCGTCCGCGCGACGGTTGGCGTACCGTTTGAACCCGGTTTGCAGTTCACGGGCGGCCTGGGCCCAGTCCCCGGCGCAAAGATACTTCCATGTTTTGGGGTACCCGGAAGGCGCGCCCAACTGGTAAAACAGGGAGACAATGACTGCCTGGGCCTGGGGCGGCACGTTCGCAAACGGCAGGCCCGCGCTATCCCGGTCGTAAAGCGCTGCGGCCCTGCGGATATAGTCGCCATGCACGGCCGCATCCACGGCCTCGCACTGTGCATCGGTGAGAGTAAGTGGCGCGGGAATCCCCATGCGCCGCAGATCGGCCTCTGCCTGCTGGCCGAGGTCCAGACCGGTACCGACCGTCACGCCGGACGCGCCAATGGGCTCCCCGCACTCGGCCCGCTTTTCCCGGCCCGTGAAATTGCGTTTGCGGCATGGCATATAGGCGACAAGCTGCCGCGTCTCCCAGCGGGCCAAAAAGCGACGGATGAACTCGGTATGCACCATGAAAAACGCTCCCGGTTTGCCGGAAGCATAGCATGGAGAATCTGGGGAGGATTACCCAGGACCATCTCAGCACGTCCCAGGTGCATCTCAGGACAACTTGACAGGTTTTTCGATCTTGACGTAAGTAAGACAATGTATTACATATATCCCCATGCAAAACA
The DNA here is from genome assembly GCF_011039095.1 of Desulfovibrio sp. ZJ200. Classification (NCBI taxonomy): domain Bacteria; kingdom Pseudomonadati; phylum Thermodesulfobacteriota; class Desulfovibrionia; order Desulfovibrionales; family Desulfovibrionaceae; genus Desulfovibrio; species Desulfovibrio sp. ZJ200. The sequence goes on from NZ_JAAKEH010000061.1 coordinate 1,406, forward strand.
CCCCTATGACGGTAGTGGAAACTCCGGCGTTTACGCATGAAGTGAAAGCCCTCCTGACCGAAGACGAGCGGAACGATCTGATATTGTTTCTGGCGGAACATCCCGAGGCCGGGGATATTATCGAGCAGACGGGGGGTGTGCGAAAGGTGCGCTGGGCGCGCCAGGGAGGCGGGGAGGCGGCAAAAGCGGTGGGTACCGCGTTATCTATTATTACTACGCGGAGTCCATACCGGTGTTTGCGCTGATGATATATCCCAAAAATCGCAAAGACACCCTGACGATGGGGGAAAAGAACGGCCTGAAAAGGTTTGTGGGAGAACTCCTCAAAGCCTACGGAGTGAAATAGATATGAGCGAATTTGGCGAAAAGCTCCTCAAGAGCATGGAACAGGCGGTCCAGATCGCCCAGGGCAAAATGCCCAAATCGGAATACGTGGAACACGTCGTTCAGGTGGCGCGCGCGCCCGAGCATGTGGATGTGAAAGCCATCCGGGAGCGCATGGGCATGACGCAGGCGAGTTTCGCCGCGAGCTTCGGACTGTCCCTGTATGCCGTGCGCGGCTGGGAACAAGGAAAACGCAAGCCCGACCCCGCAGCACGCGCGTACCTGCGCGTCATCGAAAAAGCGCCGGATACCGTGCGGGCCGCGTTGGCGGGCTAAAAAGCATCAGGATTCAGGCCGGGGCAGCTTACGCCTCGGCCTTTTGTTTTGTGCCGGCCACCGACTCGCGCCACAGTTGCAGACGTGCCGCCTCGGCGCTGTATTTGCGCCTCTTGTCGCTGCCCTCAACGGCAACGGGCGCGCCCGCGGCAACCCATATCCTGACCACCTTGGCGCAAACGCCCATTTCCTCACAGATTTCCCGCATACTCTTCAGGATTTTCGGGGTATACGACACAGCATTGGCACGCTCCATCAGTAGCCTCCCAGCTCGTCGGCAGGCCCTCCGTAGAGTTTGGCGCGCTCGCCCCATTCCGGCCATGGGTCAACGTCGATTTCCGCAAGCGCGAAACACAAGGCCGCCGCGCCTGGGAAGTCCGTGGGCTTTCTGCCCATGTCCTCCTCCTGCAACTTGGCGATCTCGTCGGCTCCCGTGCAGGCGTCTCCCAGAAACAGGGTCTTTTCGCTCCTGGTGCGGCGCTGAACAAGGGCGGCGTAAAACGGTATCAGCCCTTCGCCTTTCCCCTCCCATCCCTGGGGATCGCGGACTCGGGCACGCGCAGGCGGCCGGCCCGGATGAACGGCAGCACGTCATTGACGCGGCTCACCTTGTCCGTGCCGCGCTGCACGGGAATGATCGGCATGTCCCGCAACGTCTCGTCACGCCGCAGGCTCTGTATCAAACCCGTGCCGCTGGCCTTGTCCTCAATCAGCACGCCGCGCAGCCTGAGCGGAGAGGGCCGCCGCGGCCGGTGCCGGGCCAGAAAGGCCGCCGAAGTCGTCAGCAGGTCCGGGGCTTCCCACTCGCCGCGCTCCACGTCCAGCAGATAGACGCTGACGCCGTCGAAGCCCCACAGCGAGAGGACGGAGTAGTCATTGCGCTCGGCCGTCTTGAGCGCGGTATCCATGACAAACAGCAGGGTATGCAATGTTCCGGGCGGGCTCGCGTACTGCTGTATCCAGTCCGTCTTGATCATGGCTCCGCCCGGCGGCGTGGGCCGCTGCTGCACCTGAGCGTAAAACGTGTAGGGGTCACGCTCCCGCAAGCCTTGCATGGAGGCGAGACTGTCCTTGACCTCCCAATAACTGCGCTCGCCGGGCGTGCCCTCGTCCTGTATGCCCTGAATTTCCAGGTGCTCAAGCTCGGCTGCAAAGCCTCCGGCCGTGCGGGCGCATACGTCGATGTTCCAAATGGTCTACAGCGTGACGCGTGAAGGAACCCGGCCGTTCAGGGATCGGGAAAAGCATACAAAAAAAAGCGACGGATGCCGCTCAAGTGTCTTTCGGGCCTTTGCCGAATCATGAAGAGCGAAATCCGTCGCTGATTGATAAAAAGATAGCTCCTCTCTTTGAGGTTGTCAATCTGCGCTTTGCGGACGAGGAGGCCCCCCGTGCCTATAGCATTTTCTCTTTGAAAATGCTCTGCTGACGCGAAAGCGGCAGCCGCCGCAACGCGGCGTACATTCAGGCGAAAACCGCGTTTTTCGCCTGAATGCCACCTTTGACTTTCATAAAAAGTCAAAGGTAATCTGCTCTAAGTTCCTTCGCGCCCTCCACCCCAATGCGGGCGTCCGCGCCGCCTACCGCCGCCAGTTGCTCCGGCTCATCGACGAGATGCAGCGAGCCACCGTCTGGTGGCTGCGCGCGGCCTATCGCAAGGACGAGGCCCGCATCGTGCCCGACGCTGCCCCCAAGCCTGCGCAGGACATCGCGCAGGACGCCTCCCCCCCCGCGCATGATGCAGAAGGTCTTGGGGCGCCTGTTCCGCTACTGGATGCGCCGCTGGAGCGACAAGGCCCGGAAGATCGCCGGAGACTTTGTCCGAAGCGCCGCAAAGCATACCACCAGTAGCTATGCGCAGGCCTTCGTGGTGGTGGCTGACGGGGCTCTGGACGCCAGGAAATGGTTCACCACCAGCAAGGGAAAGCACTTCCAGGTGCAGACCGAGACTGGGGAAATCACCAAGGGCAATGTCGGACTGGCGGAGTGGGACTCGCCTTCTGCTCAGGGTGCACGGCGCGACAAGGTGGAAGACGCCATGCGCGAGATTGCCAATGGCAAGGCGGAAGCTGCAGTGCCGGGCCTGCGCAACGACCTTGAGCAGTTCGGGGGCACCAATGACGTGACCATCATCAGGGGCAACGAGAAAAAGGGGCTTATCCACATCGAACAGCGCCACGGAAGCGCCTGCATTGCCCCCGTGCTGGAAGCGGTAGCCAATGGAAAGATTACGCGTTTCGTCGAGGGCAACAAGACAGTCCATCTGGATAAAGACGGATACAGGGCTGTGCTCTCGCTGGAGGAACACGGCAAGAAAAAAACTTGGCTGCTGACAGGCTACGATATTGTAGGTGAGGAGCAAAAGAGCATCACGGATGACAGCGGCAAGGTTAGTGCAAGACACGCTGCTACGCATGCCGGGCCTATCCTTAGTCGTCCCGACATGGGAGCCGTGGGCTCTTTCAATGAAAAGATAGGGAAACTGCTGGAAAAGTCAAATCTGTGCGCTAGAGCATTTTCTCTTTGAAAATGCTCTAACCGCTCTAAAACTGCATTTTGGAAAGTTCCTTGTAGGCTTCCAGCACCTTGCCGCGCACGGCGCTGGTCATCTTCATGGCCAGGCTGGATTTCTGCATGGTGATCATCAGTTCATGCACATTCTGGCTGCGGCCCGAGGCAAAATCTTCAATGGCCTGCGCCTTGGCGCTCTGCAGCTCGTTGACCCTGTTCAGCGAGTTCTTCACTGTGTCGGTGAAGCTGTTGTTCGGAGTGACGGCCGTATGCGGGCTCGCAACCCGCTGTATGAAATCCGCCTGGGCCCCGAAATTTTCGCCGCGATCCACGCTGTCGCGCAAGAGGCTTTGATCCAGGGTTTTGGCAAACAGCGTCTGCCTGCCCACAGGCACGCCCTGCTTGAGATTTCCCTCCACCTTGCTGAAATGCCGCAATGCATCGCTGTAGGCCCGCAAGCCCAATGCCTGAACGCTCATGCCTTCACTCCTCTCTAGAGCATTTTGCTTTTGAAATTATTCAATTTCAAAAGCGGCGCTGCCATCATTTCGCGTCCAGAACGCGGTCTGGACGCTCATTCGGCGCGGGCGTCCGCTCCCGCGGCCGCCAGAGCAATTTCAAAGTGAAATTGCTCTAGTAAACCCTTTTGCCGCTCTGCCGCGGGCCCTTTCTCCGCGCCGGGCCGCGCCCGGAAAACAGACTGCCGGATGCCTGCGCGAAATGCGCCCAAACCCTTATTTGCCTATTTCCAGAGCTTTCAGGTACATGCCCTTGAGGGCTTCCACTGTGGTGACATTGGCCTCGTAATTGCGCTGGGCGGTCATCAGGTTGGCCATTTCCTCCACCACGTTGATATCCGGATAAAAGACGTAGCCCTCGGCATTGGCGTCGGGATGGCCCGGCTCATAGACCTGTTTGAGCGGCCGCTTGTCCATGCTTACGGCCAGCACGCGCACGCCTTTGAGCTCGCGATCCAGGGCCGAACGCATGTGCACGGAAAAAGGATCATCCACATCCGTGGCCACCTGCACCACGGTGCGCCGCCGGTAGGGGCCGCCGTGGGGCGTGCGCGTGGTCTTTGCATTGGCCAGGTTCATGGCTATGGTATTTATCCGGGTACGGTCGGCCGTCAGCCCGGAAGCACTGATGTCCAGCGCGGTCAGAAAATCCATGACAATTCACCTTCCTGATCAGCTTTGCTTGCCGTCCTGGATAATTGTGGAAAGCCCCTCAAAGCTCTTGGTCATCACCTGGGTCAGAGCCGTGTACTGGAGCTGATTTTTGGCGTGCTTGGCCATTTCCTTGTCCAGACTGACGCGATCCTCGCCGTGGATCTGGCGCGGCTTGAACTGTTTGGACCATTCCGGCCCGAAGTTGTCGGGATTGAAGGCTGTGGGGATGTGCCCCCGGTCAGTGCGGCTCATGACGCCTCTCATGTCCAGGCCCAGGGATTTTTGCAATTCTTTTTCAAAGGTCAATTCGCGCGGCTTGTAATTGGGCGTTTCCACGTTGGCCAGATTGCTGGCGATCACATTCTGCCGCTGCAACTGCATGTCCATGACCTTGCCCACAAGGCCGATCTGGCTATTGAACAAACTTTTCATACAACCTCCCGCATTCCGGCGGGGAATGCCTGCCTTCAGCAAGCAAAGTTTATTCCACTCTGGAATTAGAATAATATTTTTCATTAGTTACAAAATGAAAAACGTAAAAAACGCCGCACAACGACGTTTTTTTGACCTGCGCGTCACGGCGAAAAGAATCTCATGCCCTGCAGCGCAATTGCCCGTGGCACCCTCAGCCTTGCCCAAAAGAGCAGGGTCTGCCGCCCATCCGGATGGGCGGCAGACCCTGCTTAGAGCATTTTCATTTTGAAAATGCTCTGCTGACGCGAAAGCGGCAGCCGCCGCAACGCGGCGTACATTCAGGCGAAAACCGCGTTTTTCGCCTGAATGCCACCTTTGGCTTTCATAAAAAGTCAAAGGTAATCTGCTCTAGAGCATTTTCACTTTGAAAATGCTCTGCTGACGCGAAAGCGGCAGCCGCCGCAACGCGGCGTACATTCAGGCGAAAACCGCGTTTTTCGCCTGAATGCCACCTTTGACTTTCATAAAAAGTCAAAGGTAATCTGCTCTAAGATCAAGGCACAATCCCGCGGATCGGCAATCAGATTTTCTTGACCCACACGGAAACGGAACCGGCCTTGACTGTAAACAGGCCATTTCCGTCTTCTTCTATGGTAACAAGTTCATCCACATTGCCGGTGATGTCGTAAAACTGCGAACCGGCGAATTTTTTGCCCACATACATTTTTTTCTCACCGTCGCTGCCGTTGGTCAGAAGCACGGCAAGGCCGGAATTTTCATGCTCGTCGTCGCCTTCCCGCGTCCAGCCGACAGTGTTGGGGTGATCAAAGTAGTCATTTTGCTTGCCGTAGGCATGCTCTCTTCTGGCTTGCATCAAAGGCAGCAGCTTCTCCCGCAAGGGGGGATTCCCGCTGTGCTCGATGCCGTAGTAATCTCCATAAAAAATGCAGGGATAGCCGTCCTGACGGAGCAGGATCATGGCATAGGCCAGAGGCTTGAACCATTCCTGCACCCAGGACTCCAGCGCCTGGCCCGGCTGGGTATCGTGGTTGTCAACAAAGGTCACTGACTTGTTGGGGTTGTCCTGGGTCAGCGTGCCGTCGAAAATGGTACGCATGTCAAAAGTGTTCATGCCGTTGGAGGCTTCATAAAATTTAAAATGCAGGGGCACGTCAAAAAGGGAAAGAGCGCCTTCTGTGGTGTCCACATAGTTTTTCAGGGCCGCGAGGTCCGAATTCCAGTACTCGCCCACAGTGAAGAGTTCTTCTCTGTATTTTGAACGCATCTCGTCCAGCCATTCGTTGTAAAAGCTGAACTTCATATGTTTGACGGCATCCAGGCGAAATCCGTCCAGATCCGTGGTTTTCATAAACCACAGGCCCCAGCGTTTAAGCTGCTCTTTCACTTCCGGATGGTTCAGATCCAGAGAGGCGCCCATCAGATAATCGAAGTTGCCGTTCTCCTGATCCACCTGTTTTTCCCAATACTTGCCATGAAATTTGAAAATGCCCTCTTCGTCCTTGCGTTCGTCGTAATCAATGCCGGTGAAATGGTACCAATGCCATTCAAAATCCGAGTATTTCTTGTGCCTGCCCGGAAAGGTAAAATGCGTCCAGACTTCAATTTCTTTCAAACCGCTCTCTTTCTCCAGTCTGTTGTCCGGATTGTGCTCCTCGGCCTTGACGATTTCGGTTGCATCCGCGCCTATCATATGATCCAGAACAATATCGGCATACACCTGAATATTGTGCTTATGCGCGGCCTGCACGGCTTCCAGCAGTTCATCCTTGGTGCCGTACTTTGTGGGCACGCTGCCTTTTTGATCAAATTCGCCCAGATCATAGAGATCATAAACCGCATAGCCCTGATCCTCCTTGCCGCTCGCGCCTTTGTAGGCAGGGGGAAGCCAGAGGGCCGTGATTCCTTCCCGGGAAAGTTGCTCTGCGGAATCCTTGACTTTTTTCCACAATATGCCTGAAGGCATATACCACTCAAAGTATTGCATCATCATTCCGTTAACGCTCATAGTTGCTCCATTATTGTATTGAAATCAGCTACAATAGCTGTTAGTATAGCCTGTTCAGAAAAACAGAACAGCCGTAATGAAAAATATCTGAAATTCTACAACGAAAACAAAAAAATAATTACCTCTCTCAAATAAAACCGTGCTCATAACGCGAGGACTTTAATAAATTCTACGCAATAGGATAAAATTTATAAAATTGCCGCAAAGTCCACTGCTTTCACAACAGACTCTGCGGCGAAATATGCAAGCTTATCTCATGCCATTGAGATAGACAGCAATATCAGTAATCTCCTGATCCGAGAACGTCTTCAAAACCTTTTGCATATGAGCAACTTTGTTCTCAGGCGCTTTCATTGCTTTGACAGTATGCATTCTTTTCACGAGCAAAGCCGTGGAAGCGCCCATCATTCCTGCAGGTTCTTCCGTGTGACAGGCCATGCAGGATTCTTTATACAGTTTTTCTCCCACCAGTGGGTTATTGGAAGAGGCATGGACCTGCGCAGCGGCCAATGCAACGAACGCGGCCACTGCCCATCCATATTTTTTCCAGGTTGCAGGCATATATTTACTCCTTGCGCAATGATAAACATCAGTAAAACTAAATTTAATAGTAAATCTATATCAATGCGGAAGCAATAGATTCAGGATGAAAAAATGTAATCATATTTTCCCTGTTATAACATTTAGAGCATATTGCTTTTGAAACGCTCGCTCCGGCGCTTAACAGCGCAAGTAAATTTTGCCTGCGCTTTCACGGCTTGTATGGTTTCGCCCTGCCGGATAGTTTAGCTAATTTCATTAGCAAAATGCTCTAGTTGGATATACTTATGGAGATAGAGCAGATTACCTTTGACTTTTTATGAAAGTCAAAGGTGGCATTCAGGCAAAAAACGCGGTTTTCGCCTGAATGTACGCCGCGTTGCGGCGGCTGCCGCTTTCGCGTCAGCAGAGCATTTTCAAAGAGAAAATGCTCTAGCTTGCGCTCCGTACCCGTTCCGTCTAACATCGAATTAAAGCGAATATCCCGAGTATTGAAGGGGGACGCCCCGTATGCCAATAAAACGATTCGGCAATGAATCCGAAGAAGATACCAAGCTGAGACGTATCACCCCCGCCATTCAAAAGGCAGGCTGGAAGGCGGATCAGATACTCATGGAATATTCCCTCAAGGCTGATCGCTACCGCATTATCCCCGGACAAAATTTTGCCCAGAAAGATAACCAGTCAACCCGCACAAAACCCGACTATATCCTTTGCCGTAGCATTAATCTCCCCCTTGCCGTGGTTGAGGCAAAAAAAGCCACCAGGACCGCACAGGACGGCCTTGATCAGGCCATTGCCTATGCGCGTATGCTTGGCGTTGACTTCGCCTACGCCTCTGCCGGGCAGGATTTCATAGAGTACGAAGTCCCCACAGCCACACAGCGCACTATTACCCTTGACGCCTTTCCCTCGCCGGATGACTTGTGGAAACGCTGGCGCGAACTGCACGGCATAGCGGATGAAGAAGGACAGAAGCTGGAAAGCGCGCCCTATTATACCTCCGCCGATGGACACACGCCGCGCTATTACCAGATGCAGGCCATCAACCGCACGGTGGACGCCATTATCGGCAGGCATCGCAGGCGCGTGTTGCTGGTCATGGCAACAGGCACGGGCAAAACCTACACGGCTTTCCAGATAGTCTGGCGGCTGAAAAAGGCCGGAGTTGTCGGAAATGTCCTGTACCTCGCCGACCGCAATCAGCTTGTCGATCAGACTCTGGCCGATGATTTTGCCCCCTTCAACACGGCCACCAAAATACGGCAAGGAAAGATAGACCAGAATTACGAAATCTATTTTGGCCTGTACCAGCAGCTCAAGGGCGATCAGACGGAGTCAGTGGCAGAACATTACAGGCAGGTGCCGCCGGACTATTTTGACCTGATTATTGTGGATGAATGCCATCGGGGCAGCGCGAGCGAACAGAGCAGCTGGCGCGATATTCTTGATTACTTCCAGCCAGCCATACAGATAGGCATGACCGCCACTCCCAATGAAAAGGACGGTTCCAACAATCTGGATTACTTTGGCGAGCCGCTTATCACCTACACCCTGAAACAGGGCATTGAGGACGGCTTTCTTGCGCCCTATCAGGTTGTCTCCGTCCATCTGGATAAGGACGTGCAGGGCTGGGAGCCGGAAGAGGGAGACGTGGACGAAGAGGGCAAGCCCGTGCCCATGCGCAAGTACACTCTTGCCGATTTTGACAGGACGATAGAACTGCGCAGCCGCACTCGCAAGGTGGCAGAGGTGGTCAGCAATTATCTCCAGCATCTTGGCCGGATGTCCAAAACCATCATTTTCTGCACCACGCAACGCCACGCGGCCAACATGCGCGACGCCATGCGCGCCTGCAACCGCGATCTTGCCGCCGCTGACCATCGCTATGTCGTGCGCATGACCGCCGATGACGAAGAAGGGCGCGGCCTGTATGAAGATTTCATCAGCATAAACCGCCCCTATCCCGTGGTAGTCACCACCAGCAAGCTGCTCACCACCGGGGCAAATACCAAGTGCGTCAAGCTGATTGTTCTGGACAGCAACATCAGGTCCATGACCGAGTTCAAGCAGATTATCGGACGGGGTACCCGCCTGCGGCCTGACGTTGACAAGACCTTTTTCACCATTCTTGATTTTCGCGGGGCTTGCGCGCTGTTCCATGATCCTGACTTTGACGGCCCCGCCGATGATGAAACCAACTGGGATGGCAATGGCGATCCGCCAGTCAGGCCACGCAGACTGGACGGCGATGATTCGCCAACGCCTCTTGCGGACACTCCGTCCGATGGTCAGGATGGCGGCCCCGATACAGGACAGGACGCGGGAGATGACCAGCAGCCGCGTGAAATGATCGTGGTGGATGGCGTGGAAATTACTATACTGGGAAAATCCGTCAGCTATCTTGACGCAAACGGTAATCTTGTGACGGAAAAATTCGCGGAGTACACCCGCAAGAATATTCTGTCCTGCTTCCCCACGGAGGAAGCGTTCCGGCAGGCATGGAACGACGGCAGGGCCAAAAAAATCATTATTGAGGAGTTGCAACAGCGCGGTATTCTGGTGGAACACCTGAAAAAAGAACTGGGCAACCCCGACTTTGACGAGTTTGACATGATCCGGCACATCGCTTTTGGCGGTGCGATGCTGACCCGCCAGCTACGTGCCAGCAAGGTGCGCGGCGCGAAATTTCTGGAAAAGTATCAGGATACCGCCCGCGCCGTGCTGGAATGTCTGCTGGATGCCTACACCAGCAACGGCATCCGCGAAATTGACGACCTTGCCGCCCTGAAAACCTATTGCGGCAACCTTGGCGGAATGAAAAAGATTTTTCAGGCCTTCGGCAATCAGGAGAACTTTATGAGCGCGATCAGGGAAATGGAAGACCTTTTGTATGACGCCGCAGCCTAGAGCATTTTGCTTTTGAAATTATTCAATTTCAAAAGCGGCGCTGCCATCATTTCGCGTCCAGAACGCGGCCTGGACGCTCATTCGGCGCGGGCGTCCGCTCCCGCGGCCGCCAGAGCAATTTCAAAGAGAAAATGCTCTAAAATGAATTTTTTAAGAAAATCATCTCAAAGGTGAATCGCTCGCCGGAGCGAGGGCTTGAAAGTTTGCGTTTCTCAAAGTATGATGCAAAAAGTACTGCCTTTGTTACGCAGTCCGGAGTTTGCAAGCATAATGAACAACATTCGTGAAACCGCCGTGGGCGTCTTTGTGCTGCTGGGCCTTGTCTGCGTGGCCTATCTGACCATCAAGCTGGGCCGGATGGAATTGTTCACGCATCAGGGCTTCGAGCTTTCCGCCCGTTTCGATTCCGCCTCGGGTTTGCGCGTGGGCGCGGATGTTGAGCTGGCGGGCGTGCCCGTGGGCCGGGTGGTGGGCATCACCCTTGATCCCGACCCCATGCGCACGCAGGCTGTGGTCCATCTCAGGCTGGACAGGGATCTGCGCCTTTCCGACGACAGCATAGCCTCCATCAAAACCAGCGGCCTGATTGGCGACAAATACGTCAGTCTCTCCCGCGGGGGGTCGGAAAAAATTCTCACTCCGGGCAGCGCCATTCAAGAAACGGAATCAGCAGTGGATTTGGAATCCTTGATAGGAAAATACGCCTTCGGAGGTGTTTGAGATATGAACTGTATCGCCTTGCCGCGACGCATTGCGCTCGCGCTCTGCCTTGCCTTGCTTCTGGGCCTTGCGGCCCTCCCCGTGCTTGCCGCGGGCGCTTCTCCGGCCCGGCAGGCCCTGGAAACCGCCACCAACCGGATTTTGGCCTGCATCAAAAATCCCGATTACGTCAATCCTGCCACGCGCGCTCCCCTGCGCCAGCAGATTGAAGACGAAGTCCTGCATATTTTTGACTTCAGGGAATTTTCATCGCGCGCCGTGGGCGCGCGCTGGCGCACATTCAACCCGGATCAGCAAAAACGCTTCAGCGACGCCTTCGCGGATCTGTTGATCAGCACCTATGTGGGCAAAATCGACGGCTATAACGGCGAGCAGGTGGTGTACACGGGCGAGGTCAGTTCCCCGGAGGGCGACAAAACGGAAGTGCGCAGCGTGATCACCATGAAAGACGGCAAAAAAGTGCCCGTGGCCTATCGCATGCTGCCCAAGGAAGGTGGCTGGCGGGTCTACGACGTGCTGATTGAAAACATCAGCCTGGTCAAAAATTACCGCACGCAATTCCAGGACATTTTGAACAGCGGGAGCCCGGATCAGCTCATTGCCCGGGTGCGCGCCAAAGCCCAGGAAGTGCGCCAGTAAATGCAAGCCAACCCACTCCCCCCCAAACCTTACCGCGCCGCATCCCGGCTCATTGGCTGCGCGCTGCTTTGCTCCGCGCTGTTCCTGGCATCCGCCGTTCGCCCCGCAGGCGCATCGACCGCCGCGGCAGAAGCGCCTCTGGCGCCCTCCGCCGTCTATACCAATGCCCCCAGGCTTGCACCCGGCGCGGTGACAATACACACTTCCGGCTATATGGCGCAATCCACTGACTTGGACGATTACGACGTTACCCCGGCAGCCAGCATTGCAGACCCGCTGGAGCCCTGGAACCGTTTCTGGTTCCATTTCAACGACATTTTTTACATGTATGTGGCCAAACCCGCGTATAACGCCTGGGTTTACGTGACCCCGCACCAACTGCGCAGCGGTCTGAGCAACTTTTTTGCCAACCTGCTCTTCCCCATGCGCTTTGTGAACAACATCCTTCAGTTCCGCTTTCTGGAGGCCGGGGTGGAGTTCGGCCGCTTTATCATCAACACCACTTCCAGCCTGGGCTTCGCCAATGTGGCCAAGGACAAAAAAACCATTGTGCCCGTAGATCCCTATGGCGAGGATTTCGGGCAGACCTTGGGACGCTGGGGCGTGGGCCACGGTTTTTATGTTGTCTGGCCGTTCATCGGGCCGAGTTCCGTGCGCGACACCGTGGGGCGGGTGGGCGACTGTTTCACGGACCCCATTTTCTACGTCCACCCCTGGGAATTGGCCACTAGCTCGGAACTGGCTCTGCGTTTCAACGATTTGGGCGCGGTGCTTCCGCTGTATGACGATTTGAACAGCGCGGCAGTGGACCCCTATATTGCCATGCGCGAGGCCTATATCAATTTCCGCAATGCGCAGGTAAAGCACTGATCCGCGCACTGCCGGCCCAGACCGCGGCCTGCCGTCCGATGGCAACGGCAGGCCGCGGCGGTCGTTGTGACTGTTGACCACGCATTGGTCTGAAAAAAACGCTGCAAAGCCACGCCGCCCTTACGGCGGGCAAGCTCCCCTAGAGCGGTTTGCTCATGAAATTAGCTGAACCGCTCTGGCGACCGCGGGAGCGGACGCCCGCGCCGGCGGTAGCCGTTAGCAAGCTTTGCTTGCGTACGGATAGCGACAGCGGTTGCGTTGGCTGGCTGTCGCAGTAACCAGTTGCTGTCTTCATCCGTAGCTTCCTTCG
>NZ_JAAKEH010000005.1:0-103615 GCF_011039095.1 Desulfovibrio sp. ZJ200
GGATGGCAGCCAGGCAACAGGATTTATTAAAATGCTCTTTAATTTCCTGAAGCGTCATATCACCATTTTTATCAAGAAGGGCTTGCAATTCCCGAATCTCCTCGCATGAGAAACAACTTGGACGATGACCATTGGGTTTGGCTGATAATTGTTGGTTTTCACGGTAAGCTCTGACCCAATTGCAGATGCTAGCCGGGGTATACCCTAAAATATCTGCCAATTGCCTGGCTGTTGCTTTTCCATCAAGATACGCATGAACAGCCTTGGTTCGGATTTCTTCAGATGCAAATTTCATCTCTGCAACCTAAACGATTTTTAAATAAAATAAAAGTCAAATTGCTCTAGAATATAGTAGATTATTTTTCAAAAGAGCATCATTTTCATGGCACGGGAGCGGTCGCAGTCCGCATTACTGTCTTGCTCATAGCCTCCCTCATTCACAAGGTGGCTGACAATGAGCGATTCGAGACCGGATTCCTTGATGTTGGTGGGCATAATTATCCTTGGTTGTGTTGAGCGGGCGGTGTGGGCCAGGCTCCAAGCCAGCCCTGAGTCTGCAATACATTGGCGGCAAGGGCAATCTGTCGCTCTGAAAATTTCCTTTTGCGAGGATTCCAGGCGTAGATGCTTTGGGTGAGTACCTCCAAAGAGTTTGGAGCCTCGCGGGTTGCCACCCAATGTACTGAGGCCAGCAATTCCAGCCCAAAGGATGATTCAAAACCCTCCACAAGCCTGAATACACGCTCAAGGCGTGCTCGCGTTTCTGGGTGCTGTTCAAGCATGGCGGCTGCATCTTTTTCCGCGCCAGGCACTATGTTGAGGGGCTTTTCCGGCGCGTCGCCTCCGTCGGCATAGCCGGTCACATAGAACCCTTCAATGGCGTGCAGTACATGGCGTAAATTCTCCGCATAGGGGCCAAATGGGGCTTTTTCATACCTAAGCTTGAGGTCTTCCTCAGCCTCCTGCATAAAATACATGAGCTTGTGGACTTCAAGCAGAGTGACAAAAGGATCAAGCAGGCCCCGCAAATAATGCTCCATGAGCGCCAACAGCGCGGCACGCCCCGGGGTCATGTGCGGCACCTTTGAGGCGTGATGCATGGTGTTGCTGTGTGGAGCGCCGTTGGGCTCAAAAAGGACAATCCGCACATCGCTCAGACCGGAAAGGGACTGTTCAATAGCAGCCCGCACTGTGGGCCAATCCAGTCCGCCCAACCCGCAGCCCAGCGGAGGAATGGCAATGGAAGTGATGCCCCGCTCCTGTATCACGCGGGCAAGATCATCCAGACCGTTTTCTATATCCTTGAGGCTGCTCTTGCCGCGCCAATGCCGTTTGGTAGGAAAGTTGATGATGAAGTGTGGGGCCGTAAGCGTGCCCGTGGCGTAGACAAACATGCTGCCCGGCACAACAGCCTTTTTTTTGCAGGCGGCTTCATAGGCCTTGTAATTGGCGGGAAAGGCGTTTTTGAACTGCAAGGCAATGCCGCGTCCCATGGCGCCCACACAGTTGACGGTATTGACAATGGCGTCGACTTCTTCCCTAAGAAGGTCTCCGCTCTTGTATTCAATCATGACAAACCTCAATAATACCAGTCTGGCAAGACAACCACCGGGGGTTTGTGGTCCGTTTGGCGTAGCGCTATATTGACTTGCTGCTGAACAGCTTCAGACTGAACGCCAATGCGCTCAACCAATGTCCAGGGAAAGTGCTGTTCAAGTAAAAATTCTGCCTGTTTGGCCTCTTTGTGCCCTTGCCAATCGCGTGCCGCAACAGCTTTCCAGTCGATAGCATTCAAATCATCTGTTGCGCAGTAATCTTCAAAATAATACGCACCCGCGTTGGATAAGGTGAAAGCCCAGCGTTTTCGTTGTTTCGTTGCCCAAGCGATAGTAGCATACAGATCAGCCTCAAGATGGACAATGGGGCCTTGGCCGCCCCGATAGGTCAAGCCATGATGGTTATTCTGGGAGAACAAATACAGCATGACAGATCGGGGGCAAAAGTAAAAAGGCACACAATCGCCCACATGCAGACCGGGGTGACTCTTGAGAGGAAGAGTCAAACGTCGCTCCTTGATGACGGATATGCCGATGGTGGTACCCATGCCATGCTGTGCGTGCATATATGCGTCTGAATAGAGATACCCAGCGGCAATAATATGCGGCAGCCTGTCCACATGGACAATGTGATAGATTTTGGGTTGTGCGGGTACGGGCATAGCAGCCTCTGTCGGTATTCCTACAACATGCCCAGACGGCGCTTGAGTTCGGCAAGCTCACGTTCCCTTGCGGCAGCCTGCTGCTGGAGTTGAAGCAGTTGCGCCTGGCGATGTTCCTCCGCCTGGCGTTGCTGCTCCTGCCTTTCACACATGCAGCGTTGCAGTTCCGCTGTGAATTGAGCGCTTTGATTTTGGTAGGACTGGAGCCACGGTGGTATAGCGCCGGCAGCCGAATTGATTTGCATCGGCTGACTTGCGGTCTGAATATGTTGTGCGCCTTCGAGGGCCAGCATCAGGGCATTGCCAAGAGTCAGGGCAAAGCGCTCTTTTTCCGAGGTTGAGTTAGCGTAAGCGGCCTCCGACAACAACGCGGCCATTGCCTGTACCTGCTTGGCGGGGGTATCCGCCGTGAGGGCATCAAGAAAAGCGACGCCCTGCTTAATTCCACTGGCAGCCTGGTTGACTGCGCTTCCAGGCGGCGTGGAAGCTCTGACAGCCTCGGCGACAACTTTGAGAAACATGGTAAGTGGATGCATAGTATTATCCTTGTTATGGTTTATTCCGTCTGCTCTTCAGTGTCATCAGCAGAATATTCGTCTTCATCCTCGTGCGTTAGAGCATTTTCACTTTGAAAATGCTCTGCTGACGCGAGAGCGGCAGCCGCCGCAACGCGGCGTACATTCAGGCGAAAACCGCGTTTTTCGCCTGAATGCCACCTTTGACTTTCATAAAAAGTTAAAGGTAATCTGCTCTAAAAGGCTGCGACGCCGTATTTCTTGCGGGCCTTGAGGCCAGGCGCGCATGCAGGACGGCTTGCGGTGAAATGCCGTGCCTGGCAGGGGGATGCCATTGCAGGCCCAGGATCTCAAAGGCAGGCCATTGCCACAGCAGTCTTGCGTGCAAATTCGCGCAGGCTTGCCGAGCGAAGCTCTACGCGCGCCCGGCAGCGGCCAGCCTGGCTTTCAGCTCCCTGGTGCGCCGGGCCACCGCTTTTTCCATCTGGGACTGCCAGAGCCAGGAAAGGCCCAGGCAAAGCAGAATGGATTCCACCACAAAGAAGAAGATCCATTGGAGGCGGCGTTCCTGCCCGGCCGGGCGGTCTTGCTGGTGCAGCCACTTTTGCGCCAGAATCCGCCGTTCTTCAGGCGTGATTTGAGACAGGGCCGTGGAGATGACGCTGAAAAGTTCCGGCCAGTCCTTGCGCACGGCTATGGCGTGGCCGTAGGACGAATTCACCTTGCCCGCGGGCTGGATCTGCATGATGCCGCCGGTCTGAATCTTCTCCATCAGATTGAATTCATAGTCAATGATCGCGTCGGCCTCGCCGGTGACCACGCGTTGCAGCGCTTCCAGCGTGTCGGCCGCGGGCACGGGGATGATTTCGGGGTGGAACTCCCGCAAAAAGTCATGCCAGGAGTAATTGTTGACCACAGCCACCTTTTTGCCCTTGAGATCCTCAATACCGATCTTGTCCAGCCCGCTGCCCCGGCGGGTCATGATGATGCCCGGCATATTCACATAGGGCTCGGTGAAGACCATGTACTCATCGCGGCGGCCGGTTTTGGCAATGGCCATGAACATGTCGATGTGGTTCTGGCGGGCAAGCTGCTCCACCGTGGCCCAGTCCCTGACGCGGGGAACCCGGAATTCAAGACCCGTAAGCTTGCGCAAAAGGCGAAGATAATCTCCGCCCAGGCCAGTGTACCGCCCCCGTTCGTCAAACATTTCCAGCGGGTAAAAATTGGGGTCTGCGCCGATGATCACGACAGGGTGCTGCGTAAGCCAGGCCAGCTCACCGGGAGAAAGTTGATCCAGGAGGGGTTTTTTTTCCTGCACCAGAACGTCCACCACGTCGGTTTTGTCGGCAAACGCTTCAGGATAAAAGGCCTTAAGGCCCAGAATGACCTGAAGGGCGATAAGGCACAGTCCCAGACAGAGTGTGAGCAACTGGCGCATATGGCTCTCCGCTTTGCTTTGGTTCAAAAAGACGCGCCCACCGCGGGGAGGCATGCCTCCCCGCAGGTGTTTTTGCAAAAAACAGCGCGACTTCGGCAGGTTGTCACTTTGTCACGGATTGCGGCGTGACGAGGTCGATATATTTCGAGGTCACATAGGAACTGTTGCCGAGTTCCTTCAGATTCTGTTGCGTGAGCAGGCCCACGGAGGTGAAAAACTCCGCTATCTCGCTTTGCCACTGCTGCACTTCGCTGGGGCCTTTGTCGGCGGCGAACAGCCTGCGTTGCGCCTCAAGGTTGAAGAATTCATATGTCTTGAGATTGAGATTGATCAAATCCGTGCTGTAGTCCTGGCCGAGCCATTCCAGATAATATTTCTTGAATTGCGCGATCACTTCCTGGCGGGGAGCTGTCTGGAGCCAGTTGACGCCGCGCAGATAGAGGGTGAGAAAGGATTTCGCCACATCCGGGTACCGCATGGCGTAGGCGGTATCGGCCACCAGCACGATGGGCAGGTGCTTGCCGCAGTCCTTGGGGGTGGCCACGGTTTTCCAGCCGCGCTTGTCGCCCACAAAGGTGAAGGGGGCCCAGAGCACCACAGCGTCGCCGATGTTGTAGTCGAAGGCGGTCAAGGCAGGCGCCTGTTCCAGGTTTTTGAGCACGATGTCGGATTCTTTCAGACCCAGAGCCTTGAGCCAGAGGTGCAGGGCATAGTCCGCGGAAGTGACCCTGGTGCAAAGGATGGTTTTGCCGCGCACGCTTTCAGGGGAACCGTAGATATCCGGGCAGTCCTTGTTGCAGCCTTTGGTTTTCAGGATGGGGCTGTCCGCGCGCACCATGACCGCGTTGGCCATCGCTTCGTCGTTGCCCAGGCCGATGGTGCTCATATTGTAGCGCAATGCCCCGAGCATGGCCGGCACGGCGCCGAGACCGCCGAAAACCCAGCTTTTGGCCGGAAAGGCGCGCAGAGCGTCCGCGCCGGAATCAAAGGAGTACATGCGCACGTCGAGCCCGGCTTCCTTGTCCCAGCCCTGCTGCTTGGCGTACCACATGGGAAAGGCCTCCTGCCCCGGCAGCCAGGCAGTGGGCACCTTGATCAGATCCGCGGCTCGGACGGGCAGGGCCGCGCTCAGGCAAAACAGAGACAACAGAGCGAAAGCGAAGCATTTTTTCAACCGCATAGAGTTCTCCGTATCATGGTAAAATGTTGTTGCAGGGCCGTCTTATTGTCCGGGAACAGATTCCTCCGCCCCTTCCTCTTCGTCGGCGGAGATTTTGAACAGCACCGGATAATCCGACTTGCCGAACAACAGATAACGCAACCGGCTATGAGGAATGTGCAGCAAGTCCTGGCGTCTGTTGAGATAAAACAGGCTGCCCAGTCCCACCCAGATGAAGAGCATGATCCATGAAGGCACGCTGATGGCCGCCGGAGAGCTGGGAAAGATCAGCAGCACAAAGCAGACAATGGAAGTGGCCGCGCCGATCAGGCAGACAGGTCTGCCCCAGCGGGCTTCCGGCAGCTCGGGATTCTGTCCCAGATATTTGAAGGCGGTGAGGGCGGTGAACAAATAGGCCAGAGCCGTGCCGATGGCGGACATATCCACAATCCAGCCCAGAGCGGCCCGACCGAACCAGGGCACAATCAGGCAGAGCGCCAGGGTGAAGAGCACGCTTTTCCAGGGGGTATTGTAGCGGGAATGCACCGCGGCAAAAAAGTCGGGCAGAAATTTGCTGCGCCCCATGCTGAACAGCAGCCGGGTCGTGGCCATGAAAAAGCCGTTCATGCCTGTCAGAATGCCGGCCAGCACCGGCACGGTAAGCGCCACGCCGCCCCATCTTCCGAAGATCTGGTCTGCGACCCAGCCTGTGGCCCAGGCGTGGTTCTGGCTCAAAAGTTCCTTGTAGGGGATAAGGCCGGCCACGCAGAGCGCCACCAGAGTGTAAATGATCGCGCCGCAGATGATTGAGAGCAGCATCAGATCGCGGGCTTTGTGCGGGGAAAAGGTAAACTCCTCGGCCGTCTGGGGAATGGTGTCGAACCCAACGTAAAGCCAGGGCGTCAGGGCCAGGACCACCAGAACGCTGGCCAGGGGCGAGCGGTCTTCCGAGAAGAGCGGCTGCAGATTGCTCCAGGCCGACGTGTCGGCCTGGAGCGTGCCGAACGTCAAAACCAGCACGCCCAGGGTAAGGGCAAAGGCGAGGAAGACCTGAATGGCGCTGGCCGCGCCCATGCCCCGGAAATTCATCCAGCCGAAAAGCACCAGCACCGCGGAAACAAAAGCCAGCTCCCCGGCATTGATGTCCCAACCTGCAATGGTATACAAATAGCCCACGTCAAAAACGCCGGGCAACAGATAGCGGGTCAGGAGAATCATGGCCATGGCATTGGCCGCGATAACGCAGATGTAGCTGAGCACCAGGGCCCAACCGCAAATAAAGGCGCCCCTGGGCCCGAAACCGGCATAGGCATAGGCAAACGCGCCGCCTGCCACCGGATAGGGCTTGATCAGAAAACTGTAGCTCAAAGCCACGATGCATTGAAACAGGGCGCCCACAAAGAACGCAATGACTGTTCCCAGCGGGCCGGCATCAGGCAGAAAGCGTATCCCGGGCAGTACAAAACACCCCCAGCCCACAATGGCGCCCAAGGCCAGGGCCAGCACCTCCAGGGGGCGGAGCGTTTTTTCCAGTTCTTCACGCACTTCGCCCGCATGATTGTGCTTTTCCGGTGTATCCCCCATGCGCGTCCTCCAGATCATTGTCTGTTTATCGGGCCGGTACAGGCATTCGGGATAGACACCGGCCTCAACGTGCAGGCCGGATACTACCACCGGAAATGCTCAGCCGAACGGCTTGGCGCGACGGCGCAGCCCGGCGTTCTGTGCTTCAACCGTAAAAAACGCTCCGTGTTATGGTTCTTGAGGTACCTGATCTGTGTCTTAGGGGGTAGAGACGCTGTTCGTCAAGGGCTTACGCACTATTCAGCAAGGCATTTTTTGGCAAGTTGCCGAATGCCTGCCCTTGCGTTTTTCCCGGTCTCGGGGCGCAAAAGCCGCGATCCGGCCAGCCCAGGCGCAGAATCATGGCCCCGGCCATGACCGGCAGATGGCCAGAACCCTGAAGTATTTTTTGATTGAAAATATCCATTTTCAATCACTTCGCTGCCATCATTTCGCGTCCAGGCTTCAGCCGTTGCGACGAAGGAAGCTACGGATGGAGACAGCAATTAGAGCATTTTCAAAGTGAAAATGCTCTAGCTGATTTCATGAGCAAAACGCCCTCAGGCCGTCACGGCCTCAATGCTTCCATGTTCCACTTTGAACAGGGCGCAATGCGGCTCGGCTTTGCGCAGGATCTCCACCATATGCGGCTGGCAGGTGAAATAGAGCAGTTGATGGGCCGGGCCATCCTGGCCGCTGGTCAGCTCCACAAAGGCGCGGGCCGTGCGCTCGGCGCGTTGCGGGTCAAAGTTCACCAGCACTTCGTCCATGATCACGGGCAAAGCCGCGGCCTGGGCCGCGTGATTTTTGATGTAGGCCAGGCGCAGGGCCAGATAGGCCTGTTCCTGGGTGCCGCGGCTCAAGACTTCAGGCGCCACAGGTTCCCCCTGCTCGGGCAAAATGCTCAGGCTTGAATTTTCCAGCGAAGCGCTGATGCCCCGCCAGCGGCGGTTGGTGATCCGGGCGAATATTTCCGAAGCCTGGCGGATGACTTCCGGCTGCCGCTCGCGCTCGAAAATGCGCTTGGCCGCGAGCAGGATTTCCCGGGCCAGGGCGCGGCGGCTCCAGGCAAAGGCCATGCGCTCCATGCTTTCCAGCAGCGAGGCTTCCTGCTGGCGCAGATCCGCCAGCTCGTCGGCGCGGGCCAGGGTTGAGACCCTGGCGCTCAGGCCCGCCACGGCCGTGGTCAGATCCTGTTCCTGATCCAGAAGCCCGCTGAGTTCCTCCTCAATGGCCACGCTGCGTTTTTCCTGGCTTTCCTGCTCGGCCTCCTTGAAAGAGGCGAGGAACTCTTCCAGAGGGAGGCGGTCCGCGGCCAGGCGCAGGGCGTCTTCCAGCTCCTTGCAGCGGCGGCTCAGAGAGCGTTGCTCCTCGCGCAGCGCGGCCAGGCGCAGAAAGTCCTCGGCGTCGGCAGCCCCGGCAAGAGCCAGCAGGTTGCGCTCGCTGCCGGCGGCCTTGTTGAGAGCGGCCTCGCAGGCGCGGACCTCATCCTCTTCTTCGGCCAGCAGGGCGGCCAGGCGGGCGCGTTCGGCCTGCGCAGCCGCCATGCTTTCCGCGTCTGCCAGAGCCGCGTCCAGCGCGGCCAGCCAATCCGTTTCGCGCTCCGTCTCCTGGGCATTGCCGGGCATTCGCCCCAGATCGGCCAGAAGCCCGGCCAAGGGGTCGCGCAGGGCGGCCAGTTCTTCCCGGCTCTGCGCAAGCTCCATCCGGGAACGCTCCAATGCCGACTCGGCTGCCAGGCAGTTTTCCATATACTTGAAGGCCTCGCGCACGGTTTCCGGGTCCAGATCGTCGCCCAGCCCCAGCCCCTGAAGGCATTGCCCCCAGATTTCCCGGGCCGCGCGCAAGCGTTCCTCGGCCGCGTGTAATTGCTCCGAAGCCTCGACTTGCATGTCTTGCGCGCGCTCCAGCTCGCTCTCGCGGTTCTGAAGCGCGGCAGAGGCCTTGATCCTCTGCTCGCGCGCGGCATCGGCCTCGCGGCAGCTCTCCAGCACCTGGCGCACGCATTCGGCCAGAGCGGCGCTGTCCGTCCGGTCTGCAAGGCGTTCGGCCACGGCGGGCACCGCGCGCATCTGGTTTTCCTGCTCCCGCAGGTCTTCTTCCAGGGCGCGCAACTCGGCTTCAGCCGCGGCCAGGCCGCTGAAAGCCAGGCGGGCGGATTCCGCCCGGGCAAAAAAGGCCGCCGCGCCTTCAGGAGCCGGAACAGTGCTCACATGCAGGCTGAGCATGAACTCGTGCCAGCGGCGACGGGTCTGCTGCACCACGCTTTCCAATTCATGACGCCTGCCCTGCTGCGCGCTGACCTGGGTTGCGGCGGCGTCCATTTCCCGCTTCAAGGCGTTCATATCCTTACGGGAACGCTCTTCGTTGAAGCATTGTTCGCGTTCGCGCTCCAGCAGCATTTCCGTGGCTTCCAGGGTCACCGGGTCCATGCTCTCCACATTGGCGGCCGCGCAAAGCTGGCGGGCCTGCTCGCCCAATTCGGCCACATGCAGGGCGCAGGTTTCGCGCCGGTTGCGCAGTTGATCCATCTCCCGCCGGTGGCGCTTGGCTTCAGGACCGCTGCGCGGCAGCCCTCCGGCCAGAAAGCCCACGCCGCAGACCAACACCAGATAGCCGGACCAGAGGCTTACAGGCAGAGCCAGGGTGTCAGTCAAGGGCAGGCTGGTCAGGCCCCAGCGCCAATAGCCCAGCAGAATGCCCGCGCCCGCGAGGATCAAAAGCGCGCCCACTACCAGCAGGGGCAGGCTTTTGACCGGCGAGGGCGCCTGCTCGTTGCTGATGCGGTTGTCCAGCTCCTGCAGGCGCTCGCGCTCTGTGGTCAGGTTGGCGGAAAGGGCCCGCAAGGAGCGCAGCGCGGCGGCGCGCCCGTCCAGGGCCTCGCGGCTCGGGCCGCTGACGTTGCGTTGCTCCTCGCGCAGTTGTTCCATGCGGCTCTTGATCGTCTCCACCTGCTCTTCGGCCTGCTGCACGGCCAGCGACGCTTCGGCGGCTTCGCGCAGACGTTCCTGAACGTCAACGGCCAGCGTGAGGGCCTCTTCCTGCCGGGCGAGCAGGGCGTCCAGCGCTTCGTCGGGCTGCGGGACGGACTGGGCGGACAGGCGCAGGGGATCATAGGCCCGGGCAAAGGCCGTGCGCGCATTGTGCAGGGCGCGCTCCCGGCCCGGCAACTGGCGGCGGCCGTCTTCCAGCCGGGCCAGGGCCTGGCGCAGATTGTCGCGGGCCTCGTCCGGCAGGGCGGCCAGGGGCACGGGCAGGAGAGCCAGCGCCTCTCTGGCCGCAGCCACGTCGCGCCCGGCTGTTTCCACCGCGCGGTTGGCCTTGCTCAGCGCGTCCACGGCAGCCCGGTGGGCCGAGTCCGCCGCAGTCATTTCCCTGGCTTGTTTTTCCAGATCCTCGCGCGCGAAAAGGGAGCGATCCGTGGCGCGAATCCTCTCACAGCTCCAGTCCGGGCCCAGGCGGGCCAGTTCGCGCTCCAGATCCGCCTGTGCCCGTTTGCAGCTTTCCTCCTGGACGGGCAAGGCCGTCAGGGCCTGGCGGAAACTGCTTTTGCGTTCGGATAAAATACGCAATTGCGGCAGGGCGTCGAGCAGGCCTTGATCCACATGTACCGCGTCGCGCCTCGCCCGCAGGCGCACACGTTTTTCACAATGCGCGGCCCATTGCCGCTCGCAGGAATCCCGCGCTTCCTGAGCGCGCGCCAGGCGGGCCGCGCCGTCCTCGGGGAAGCTTTCGTCAACCGGCGCAAGGCCCTCCAGGCGCGCGCAGAGCATGCGCCATTCATCCCATTGCCGCCAGACGCCCAGGCGGCGCTCCAGCAGGCGGCGCTCCCCCTCCAAAGCGCTTTTGCGCTGGCGCAGTTGCGCGAGGGTTTCTTTTTTTTGCGAAAGATCCAGAGCCAGGGCGTCAAAACCGGCGCACTCCTCCTCCACGTCACGGATCTTGCCGCGCAACTCTTCCAGTTGGCTCAAGGCCTTGTTCAGCGGGGGTTTTACGCCGCCGCTTTTGAAAATATCCTCGGCCTGCCGTTCCAGGATTTTCAGCGCGTCGCCGGGCGAACGCAGTCCCGGGCCGAAACTTGCGCCGTACAGCGCGTTGCGCACGCCTTCGGCGCTCAGGCTTTCAAAACGCTCCAGCTCGCTCAGGCTGAAGCCGAAGACATTGCGGTAAACCTCCCGGCTCACGCCGAAAAGCAGTTGCTGCAGCAGCTCGGGCTGGAGCATCGTGCCGTCCGCCCCGCTCACGGTCAGCACGCCGCCGTTGCCGCCGGGCCGCCGCGTGAGGTGCAGGGGCTCGCGGCCCTCGGCGCACAGCACCAGACTGCCGCCGGTCGTGCCGCCGCGCAGGGGGGCATGGCTGCGGCGGGCCTCCCTGCTGCGCGGATCGGGATAGCCGGTGAGCATGGCGCGCAGAAATTCCAGGCATGTGGACTTGCCCGCTTCGTTCTGGCCCAGAAAGACAGACAGACCGGGCGAAAGGGCTTCCACCCGCACGTCGGAAAAAATGCCGAAACCGTCAATGTGAAAGGAGCGGATATGCATCAGCGGGCCTCCAGCAAATCCATGCACAGGCGTTCCGCTTCATGCAGCAGGACCTGCATTTGCGCGTCATCCGGGCGGCTGAGAACCTTGCGCAGACGGCTATGCCCGAAAAGCGGGTTCAGAGCCGGATCGCTCACTTCGCGCAGGGCCTCGTTGCTGTGGCGCATGCGTTCGCTCAGGCGCAATGCCTCGCCCAGCAGATCCTCGCGCTGGAGATATTCGGCGCGATCCCCCAGGGGCGCTGTTTCCACACGCAGATCCTTGAGCCAGATTCCGGGGACGCCGGTGTTCAGGTGAGCCAGACGTTCAGCCAGATCTTCCTGATTGGCGGCATCCCGCAGCACGGCGTCCAGCCGGGTTCGGCCTTTCAGGGACACCCGGGCCAGAATCGCTTCGCAGCCGGGCTCGGTTGCTTCCCCGGCCTGTTCCAGCAATTGCGTCAAACGGCGTTCCACCTCGTCCAGATGTTCCACGTTTTCCAGATCAAGCTCGAACCTTTCCCATTGGACCGGTCCCAGGCGCAGAAAAGAAGCCTCACAGGCAAAGGCGTCACCCCTGGGCGCGACCGTGACCAGCAGGCAGCCCCGCAGGCCCGCCTCGTTGACGTGCAGGCCCTGGGCATTGCCGGAATAGGCGATAAACGGGCTTTCACAGAGCGTTTTGCGTTCGTGGACATGCCCGAGGGCCCAGGCGTCCAGGCCGGTGGATTTGAGATCATCCAGGGAGCAGGGGGCGTAGCGATCCGCCTTGCTTTCGCCGTCCACAGTGCAGTGCAGCACGCCCAACTGAAAACAGTCATGCGCCGGATCGCGTTCGAACAGGCGGCCCAGATTGCGGCCCTCCCTGGCTTTGGCGTGGCTGATGCCGTGAATGACGGCCAGAGGCGCGCCGTTTTTTTTCAGGACATGCCGCGAGGGCTCGGGGCCGAAAATCGTGACGTTGTCCGGCCACTGCACGGCCGCAAGGCGGGAGGCCAGCGGGTCGTGATTGCCGTGGGCCAGAAAAACGCGGATGCCGAGGCTTTTCAGACGCTCGCAGCCGTCGCGCAGCTTGAGCTGGGCTTTGACGCTGTGGTTTTCCTGGTTGTAGATATCCCCGGCGAGCACCAGAAAATCCGGCTTTTCAGTCTCGCAAAAGCGGAACAGCCGCTCCAGGGCCGTGAACGTGGCTTCGCGCAGCAGGCGGGCCAGATGGTTTCCTTGCGCGGCCTCGCGGGAAAGGCCCTGGAAGGGCGTATCCAGATGCAGATCAGCCGCGTGGATGTACCGAATAACGTCCATGCGCAATAACTCGCTTGCGGAAGGTGGAAGAACGAACGGAAGTAAAAAATCTAGACTTTTTCAAAAGATCTGACAAGCGCGGGATAGGGGCGTCGGCATTTTTCCGCCGCGTCTTCGGATCACGATCGATCGGCGCGCGTCTGGAGCGTGAGACAGGCAAAAAAACGATGCCGGGCTGTCACGGGCAGGAAGCATACGCCGCAGGCGAGGGGCCGGACGGCCGCTCAGGGGCGCAAGAGCAGGCGCGGGATATAAAGAACCAGGGCTGTGTCCGGGAAAGAGCGCCCAGGCGTCAGGATCTGCCGGGGGCGGCAGTTACCGGCGGGGCCGGGCGCAATGCCTCGGCCAGGGCAAAGCCTCGCCCGCCGCAGTGTGGCCAAAGCCGTTACTTGCCGGATGCGGCGCGCAGGCGCTTGCACTCCTCGCCCAGACGGAACAGCTCGGCATCCTGAGGCGTGACTTTCAGGCCGTTGCGGATATGGCCCAAGGCGCGCACATATTCGCCCGCCTCCATCATGGCTTTGGCCATCAGGGCAAAGACCGCGGTTTCGTTTTTGACGTACTGAAGGGCCTGGGCAAAGCTGGCGTCGGCTTCCGAGGCTTTGCCCTGCGCAAGATAGAATCTGCCTTCCTTGAGAAGGCGATCCAGATTGAGCTTGCGCTGGAGCGTGGTCTCGTAATCTTCCTGATCCTCCTGTCCCTTGAGCTCCTTGTAAAGCCCGATGAACAGGCTGAGCAGCGCGCGTTCCGCGCCCGGCTGATAGCTCACCGGGCGGCTGTAGGCCTTTTTGAATTCAGGAGTGGAGATCAGCACTGTCAGAGCCTCGCGGAAATCGCCGCGCACATCCGCGGGCGCGTTCATCCCGCCCAATTCCTTCAAGGCGGTAATGGCCAGGAAGAGCGCACGCGGGAAGTCGCGGCGCATGCAGCTTGTTTTGACCCGCCCCAAATCTTCGCGGATTTTACGTATATTCATGATTCGGCTCCCGTACACTCGGCTATTTCCCAAGTATGCCCCATTCATTTTCGGAGAGCAAGCCGGAACGTCGTGTCGCACAGGGCTGCCGCATAAGATGGTCAGCCCTGTCCGGCCTGTCTCCTTCCATTGACGCGCGGAGCGCGCGTTGATAGGTTTGTCGCGCACCTTCCACGGCGGCAAAGGAACAGTATGGCGCGCGTACTTTACGGCATCCACGGCACCGGGCATGGACACGCCATGCGCGGCCTGACCATAGCCCGTCGGCTCTCCGGCCATGAATTCCTGTTCGTGGCTGACGACGACGCGCCAAAGGTGCTGGAGCCCGAGTTTGAGGTTCGCCGGCTGCCCAATCTGGGAACCGTATTCAAAAATTACAAGGTGGATTTGAGCGCCACCATCGCCCGGGCCGTGCCCCTGCTTCTGCGCCGTGAGCGTTATATTGAGCAGGCCCTGCGGATCATGGAGGCGTTCCGGCCCGACGTCTGCATGACCGACCTCGAATATTTCGTTCCGCGGGCCGCCGAACGCGCGGGCCTGCCCTGTCTGACCCTGGATCATCAGCATGTGCTGACCTGCTGCCGCCACGATCTGCCGCGCAATATGTGGTGGGATGCATTTACGCAGGGCCTCACCCCGCGGCATCTTTTCCGGCCCACGGACGAAAACCTGATCATCTCCTTTTATGCGCCGCCGGTGCTGCCCCGCTACAAGGCGCGGATCGCCCCGCCCATATTGCGCGAGAGCGTGCTGGCCCTGAGACCGCGCGACGACGGGCATGTTTTGGTCTACCAAAGCAATTCCACGCACCGAAAGCTGGTGGATTTTCTGCGCGCGGCCACGGATCGCCTCTGCTATGTGTATGGCTATGATCGCACGGAGGGCCGCGAGGGCAATGTGATCTTCATGCAAAAAAGCGAAGAAGGCTTTTTGCGCCTGCTGGAAGGCTGCTCCTACGTTATTCTGGGCGGCGGTCATACCCTGATGAGCGAAGCCCTGCACCTGGGCAAGCCTATCCTGACCCTGCCGCTCAAGGCTATGGTGGAACAGCGTTTCAATGCCTTGTATGTGGAGCGCCTGGGCTACGGCATGCAGGCCGACATGTACGGCCTGGAACCAGGCCTGTTGCGGCGTTTCGAGGAGAATCTGCCCCGGTATAAAGCTGCCATTGCCGCAGGGACTTTCTGCGGCAACGACCTGGTTTTTGGCCTCACGGAGTATTTTATCCGGCACGGCAGTCTGCCGCTGAGCGGCGCTCCCGGCGTGGAAGAACACGGCACAGGGCAGCCGCGCCATTGACGATCGCGCGGCTGCGCCGTTGCGGCATTTTCGGCTGAACCGGCCAGTCATGCGGGGCGCATGGGCATATATCTGCGGCGGAAGTCGCGCTGCGAGCGGGCAAGGTCATGCCCGAAGGCGTGGAGTACGACCGGCCGGCCCGCGATATGGGCTTGCCGGTGCAGTGTATTGCCTTCAAAGCGCGCCCGGATGACCCGGGCTTGCCTGGCCTACATGCCGAGGTAGGCGCTGCGCACCTCTTCACTCTCAAGCAGCCTGGCGGCTGTGTCCTCCATGACGATGCGGCCGTTTTCCATGACATAGCCGCGGTGCGCGATGCGCAGGGCCTGATTGGCGTTTTGCTCCACCAGAAAGACTGTGGTGCCGTCGGCATTGACCTTGCGGATGATGGCGAAGATCTGCTGAATGATAATCGGCGCCAGGCCCAGGGAGGGCTCATCCAGCAAAAGAAGCCTGGGCCGGGCCATCAGCGCGCGGCTGATGGCCAGCATCTGCTGTTCCCCGCCGGAAAGCGTGCCGCCCGCCTGGCGGCGGCGCTCGGCCAGAATGGGGAAGAGGCTGAAAACATAGTCCAGATCCTCTTTGACGCCCTGCGTGTCGCTGCGCAGAAACGCGCCCAGGTCCAGGTTTTCGCGCACGCTCAGATCCGGAAAGATCAGGCGGCCTTCCGGCACCTGAGAGATGCCCAGGGCCACGATTTCATGCGGCGGCAACTCGTGGATCGGCGCGCCGTTCCAGAAGATCTCGCCGCGCCTGGGCCGGTTGATGCCGCAGACGGTCATCAGCGTGGTGGACTTGCCCGCGCCGTTGGCTCCGATCAGGGTGACGATTTCGCCGTCGTCCACGCGCAGGGAGACGCCGCGCAAGGCCTGGATGTTGCCGTAGTAGGTATCCACATCCCTGAGTTCAAGCATCACTTTCCCCCAGGTAGGCTTTGATCACCCGCGGGTCGGCGCGCACTTCGCCGGGCTTGCCCGAGGCGATGCAGGAGCCGTACTCCATGACGTAAATGCGATCCGAAAGAGACATGACCATGCTCATATCGTGCTCAATGAGCAGAATGGAAAGTCGGCGGCTGTCCCGGATAAAGCGCACCAGCTCTTCCAGCTCATGCGTTTCCTGGGGGTTCATGCCCGCGGCCGGTTCGTCCAGCAGAAGCATGCGCGGCTGTGTGGCCAGAGCGCGGGCTATTTCCAGGCGGCGCTGCGCGCCATAGGCCAGATTGCGGGCCTTTTCATTCCAGAGGTCCTGCAAATGCACGGTTTCCAGCAGGGCATAGCTGATGTCGATGCTTTCCTGCTCTTCGCGACGGGTGCGGCCGTCCCGCAGCACAGCGCCCAGAATGCCCGCGCGGGTGCGGCAATGGCGGCCCACCATGACATTCTCCAGCACGGTCATGTCGCTGAACAGCCGGATGTTCTGAAAGGTGCGCGCCATGCCCAGGGCCGTGATCGTGTGCGGCTTTTTGCCGTTGAGCAACTGCCTTTCGCCGTCCGCGGCATGGAGGTACATTTTGCCGTCAGTGGGCGTGTAAATGCCGGTGACGCAGTTGAAAAACGTGGTTTTGCCCGCGCCGTTGGGCCCGATCAGAGCAACGATCTCATTGGCGTCCACATGCAGATCCAAATCGTTCAGCGCGCGCAGGCCGCCGAAATCCTGCGAAAGACCTGTGACTTCCAGCACCGGTTTCATGCCCGGCCTCCGCTCTTGGCCCGCTCCAGGCCGCTGATCCGGTAGCGGCGGCGTTCGCCGCTGATCAGCCCCTGCGGCCTGAAGATCATCATAACCACCATGATCGCGCCGAAGATCAGCATTCGGTATTCGGAAAAGGCGCGCAGATATTCGGGGGCAAGGATCAGAATCATGGCCGCGATAACCACCCCGGATATGGAACCCATGCCGCCCAAAACCACCATGGAGAGGATCATGGCCGATTCCATGAACGTAAAGCTGGAGGGATTGATGTAGGTGGTCTTGGCCGCGAAAATAACCCCCGCAAAACCGGCCCAGCAGGAGCCCAGGGCAAAGGCCGAGAGCTTGACGCGGGTGATGTCCACGCCCATGGCCTCGCAGGCGATTTCATCTTCGCGCAGGGCTTGCAGAGCAAGACCCACCCGCGAATTCTTGAGCCGGTAGATCACGATGATTGTGATCGCCACAGCCGCCAGCACCAGATAATACACATAGGTGGTGGAGGCGTTGATGTCCATCTGCAGGCCGAACAGGCCGGGCCGGGGAATGTCGCTTATGCCGCGCGGGCCGCCGGTCAGGCTGGTCCAGTTCTGCAGGGAAAGACGCACGATTTCGCCGAAGCCAAGAGTGACGATGGCCAGATAATCCCCACGCAGACGCAGCACCGGGAAGCCGAGCCCCAGGCCGAAGAGCACGGCCACAATGCCGCCCGCGGGCAGACAGGCCCAGAAACCCCAGCCCAGAAACTGATTGAGCAGGGCATAGGTATATGCGCCCACGGCATAAAAGGCCACATAGCCCAGCACCAGCTGACCCGCCAGGCCGACGACGATGTTCAGGCCCAGGGCCAGCATCACATAGAGCAGAGCCGAAATCATGATATTGGTCTGGTAAAAGGAGCCGAGCACAGGCATGATCAGCATGATCACGCCGAGCACCGCAAGGCCCGCTGTCTTCAGCCAGGGCTTGCCGCCCGGCAGGGAGCGCAGCCCGGCGTCCAGCCCGGCGGGCAGACACAGCAGCGGCAGCCCTTTGGCCTTGCGTGAAAAACACCAGTCCCAGATCAGCGCAAGAACAAACACGCCCAGGCCCAGCCAGAGAATGCGGTCAAAACGCCACTGCACGCTTTTATCAAGCGTATTCAGCTTGATGCCCATGACGGGCAGGGTGAGCAGCATGAACCAGAGAGCCGTCAGCAGGGCTTTGAGTGAACGCCGCATGCCTATACCTTTTGCACCTTGGCTTTGCCCAGAATGCCGTCGGGCCTGAAAATCAGAATCAGAATCAGAATGGCGAAAGCCAGGATGTCTTCATAGTTGCCGGCAAAATAGCCGGTGGTAAAGCTTTCGGCCAGGCCCAGGACCAGGCCGCCGACCATGGCCCCGGGGATGGAGCCGATGCCGCCCAGCACGGCCGCGGTAAAAGCTTTGAGCCCGGCCAGAAAACCGATGCCGAAATTGACCTGGCCCATGTGCGAGGCAATCAGCACGCCGCCCAGCGCGGCCAGACCCGAGCCAATGATGAAAGTCAGGGAGATGATCCGATCCGCGTTGATCCCGAGCAGCAGGGCCATTTTGCGGTTCTGGGCCGTGGCGCGCATGGCTTTGCCCATGCGGGTGAAGCGGATGAAGAGCGAAAGCGCGATCATCGCCAGGGTGCTGACCAGCAGGATCAGAAAGTCGCTGGGCCCCATGACGTAGTCGATGCTCTCCAGAAATTCCATGTCCGGCAAAAGGCGCGGGAAGGGAACAAAGTCCGAGGTCTGGGCCAGCAGCACATAATTCTGCAAAAAGATGGACATGCCGATGGCTGAAATCAGCGGCGAGAGGCGGGGAGCGCCGCGCAAGGGCTTGTAGGCGACTTTCTCCAGGGTAAAGCCGTAGGCCGCGCACCACAGAATGGCCACCAGCGCGGCCACGATCAAGATGCCGCCTGCCGGAAAGCCGTAAACGCCCAGGGCCCCGGCAACCAGCAGCGCGGTGAATGCGCCGAGCATGTAGATTTCGCCGTGGGCGAAGTTGATGAGCTCAATGATCCCGTAAACCAGGGTATAGCCCAGGGCGATCAGGGCGTAGATGCTGCCCCGGGTCAGCCCCCCGAAAAAGAGTTCTATGAAGAATTGTATATCCATATTTTCCCGCGCGGGCCTGCGCCCGCCCACTTGTCGGGCGCGCCGACAGTCCAGAGCGATTCAAATTCAGACCGCTCGCAGTCCGCGGCGGGTGGAAAGCGGCGGATCGGCCCCCTGGCAGGCCCCGCAAAGCGGCACACAGCGGAAAAGGGGCGCGGCGAACCGCGCCCCCAATGCTTACTCAAGGGTGATGCTGTGATCAAGCTCCACGAATTTGCCGTCTTTGACCTGATAGATGGAAAGCCCCATGCCCGCCGCATCTCCGGTCTTGCTGAAGGTAAGCGTGCCGAGCGGCGTCTTGACCGGCGCGGTGTGCAGTGCTTCGATAATCTTGTCCGTGTCCGTGCTGCCGCTTTTTTCAATGGCGTTGACCAGGGCCAGCATGGCCGAATAGGCATTGTAGTAGAAAGAGCCGGGCTCCACGCCGAATTGCTTGACGTGGGCTTCGCGGGCGTGCTTGAACTCGGGCAGGTTGCGGGTGTCTTTGGGATAGGAGGAGTAGACGCCCTCGCTGTCCTTGCCGGCCATTTTGATGAAGGCTTCGTCCATGAGCCCGTCCGGGCCGAGCACGGGGGTGGTCACCCGATCACGGCGCATCTGCTGGATCAGTTTGGAGGCTGTGGGCTGGTAGCCCCCGAAAACCAGAATATCGGGCTTAGCCCGGCGCAGCTTGCGCACCACAGCGGAAAAGTCCACGGCATCCGGCGTCACGGCTTCAAAAAGCACTGTTTCCACGCCGGCCTTTTCCAGGTGGGCGCGGTTGATGTCCGCAAAGCCCTTGCCGTAATCCCCGTTATCATGCAGGTAGGCGACTTTTTTGACCTTGAGATTGTTGAGCATGAAGTCGCTGGTCAGGCGGCCCTGGGCATTATCGTTGGCAATGGTGCGGAAGAAGAAGGGATTCTTGCCGCCCGCGGTCAGCTCCGGGGTGGTGGCGGAAGGGGACATGGCCACGATGCGAGCCTCGGCGTAAAGGGGCAGGGTGGCCTTGGTGGCGCCGGAGCAGATCGGGCCCATGACCACGGCCACCTTGTCGGAAATGAGTCTGGTAGCCGCGCTGGTGGCCAGTTCGGGCTTGCATTGGTCGTCCTGGGCGACCAGCTCGAGCTGACGGCCCAGAATGCCGCCTTTGGCGTTCACTTCATCAATGACGAGCTTCGCGGCGTTGAGGCTCGGCACGCCGTAGGAAGCCAGATCGCCGGAATGGGCTCCCTGCACGCCGATCTTGATGGATTCCGCGGCGATCGCGGGCGCGGCGGCAGCCACGCAGAGCGCCATTGCCGCAAGCCAGGTCATGCATTTTTTCATCTGCCCATCCTCCGGGAAAAATGTGTGCGCGGACAGAGCGGTTTCACTTTGAAACTGCTCTGCTGACGCGAAAGCGGCAGCCGCCGCATCCGCGCATGGATAAGATCTCTCTATTGCATTATTGCCAAAGCCGTGTCAATGCGTTTTGCGCACATGCACCGCCGCTCAGCTTTTCTTCTTGTGGCTGGAGCGCAGATGAATGCGCATGGGCGCATGGCTGATGCCGAATATTTTGCGCAGCGCGCGCTCCAGGTAGCGGGTATAGCTTTCCGGCACCCTTTCGGCATCGCTCACGAAAAAGACAAAGGTCGGCGGCGCGGTTTCCGCCTGGGTCAGATAAAAGAATTTGGCCCGCACTCTTTTGACGACCGGCGGCTGATGGCGGGTCAGCACTTCTTCCATGGCCCGGTTGAGCTGGCCGGTGGGGATGCGGATCGAACATTCCTCATGAATTTTTCGGGCCAGAGGCAGAATTTTATGAAGATCTTTGCCGCTGGCCGCGGAAACCGGCAGCATGGGCACATGCCCGCAGAAAGCCAGCAACTCCGTCACGTTTTTTTTGAGCTGGGCAAGCGAGCCGCGGGGCACGAGATCGCATTTGTTGATCAGCACCATGAAAGGAGTCTTGCGGGTATCCAGCATGTCCATGAGCCGCTTGTCCTGCTGGCTCACACCTTCCGCGGCGTCCAGCACGAGCAGGGTCACGTCGGCCTTGGTGCTGGATTTGATGGCCGCGTTGACCGAATACTTTTCCACGTTGTCCGTGATTCTGGTCCTCCGGCGCACGCCCGCAGTGTCCACAAAGACGTATTCCAGGCCGTTCTTTGCAAAGCGCACGTCCACGCTGTCGCGGGTGGTGCCCGCCACGTCGGAGACGATCATCCGTTGCTCGCCGGACAGAGCGTTGATCAGCGAGGACTTGCCCGCGTTGGGACGCCCCAGCATGGCCAGGCGCAGGGCAGGAGGGGCCGGGGGCTCGGCCGGGCATGCTGCTTCGGGAAGCATGGCGGCGAGATCCTCGACCAGAGCGCGCAGATTATGGCCGTGCTCGGCTGAAACGGCCACCAGAGGAAAGCCCAGACTGTGAAACTCGGCCGTCTGCTCGTCCTCGCGTTCCGCGCCGTCCACCTTGTTGACCACGCAGAGCGTGGGCAGGCCTTTGCGCCGCACATGCGCGGCCAGATACTCATCCAGAGGCAGCAGGCCGTCGCGCCCGTCCACCACGAAAGCCACGACCGCGGCTCCGGCCAGAGCGTCCTCGGCCTGATTCAGAATGTCCTGCTCAAAACCGCGGATGCCCTCAGGGCCTTCGGTGACGGCGGCGTGCGCGTCCAGGGTGATGCCGCCGGTGTCCACAATGCCGAAGGCGGGCAAGCCTTTGCGGCGCACCAGGCCTTCCATGCGATCGCGCGTGATGCCCGGCCTGTCGTGAGTGATGGCACGGTTGCTGCGGATCAAACGGTTGAACAGGGTGGATTTGCCCACATTGGGCCGGCCCACCAGGACAATACAGGGAAGCGATTGGGACATACGGAGAGGGCCTTTTCTAAAAGCCGGATCGTTCACTGCGCACGGGAAACCCGGGAGTCGGGAAGGCCGCGCGCGTGCGCAGGAAACAAAGCCGTCTTTTTAAAGTGTTGGATGTGTGCGTTGGAGCGAGTTTCGTTGCGCAGGCGCGCTCAGGCGGCCTGAACGGCACTGCGCCGCACTGCGGCCGTCGGTTCAGCCATAAACGCTTTTTCAGCGCAACGGCAGGATTGACCTGCACTACAGGATATTGAACATCTGCGCTGCCATGCCGCTTTGCAAAGCGGCAGCCCGGAAAGCCTGTTTACCATCATCCCCGCTCAAAAGAAAGCCCGGCGTCGGGAACCTGCGGATATTCGGAGCCGGAGAGATCGAGACAGTCGGGCAAGGCATGCAGCGCGCGTCCCCCGGGCCATTCCGGCAGGCAGGCAAAAACCTCTCCCCGCGGCAGGACGATGCGCAAAGCGTGCAGATACATGCGGCCCGCCGCGCTGTCTTCGGGCATTCCGTATTTGGCGTCGCCGAGCACGGGATGCCCCAGGCTTGCCAACTGCACGCGTATCTGATGGGTCCGGCCCGTGAGCAGACGAATCAGCAAGAGGCTTTCCTGTTCTTGCACGCGCAAAGGCCGGGCCAGGCACAGGGCTTCCCGCGCGGAATGGTCATTGTCGCTGCTTTTTACGGCACGCATTTTTTCATAACCGCGCTCAAAGCTTTTGCGCAGATGGTGGCGCAAAAGGCGCGTCTCGGCACAGGGCCAACGGCCGCGCACCCAGGCCACATATTCCTTGATCACGGCGCGCTCGCGCATGGCCTGCTGTATCTCGCGCAGAGCCTCGAAACTGGCGGCCACCAGCAAAATGCCGGATGTATCCTTGTCCAGGCGGTGCGCGGGCGTTGGCTTGAAGGTCGCGCCCGCATGGTGAGCCGCAAGCCGGGTGACCAGACTGTCGCTGTGGCCGGTGCCGGGGTGGGTCGGCAGGCCCGCGGGCTTGAACACGGCCCAAATGGGGCCTTCAGCGCGGACAATCACAGGCGGCGGCAAAGAAGCCGGGGAAGCCGCGACCGGAAAAGCCATGCGTTCCGGTAAAAGCGCGCGGCCTGCAAAATCCCGTTCCGCGCTCCCACTGCTTTGCGCCGCCATTTTCAGGGCAAAGGGCGGCAGGCGGATCACGTCGTCGCGGCGCACGCGGGCAAAAGGCTTGCAGCGACCGCCGTTGATCCGTATCTGGCCGGTGCGCACCCAACGGTGCAGCAAAGCGGGCGGCAGATTGAGCCTGCGTTGCAGAAATTGAAGAAGTTTCTGGCCGCTTTCAGCCTCGCTCACAACAGGGCTGTCAGTGACGGCAATGCTGGAGGCCGGATCAGGGGCCGGAGCCGGGGTGTCGTCCGATGGCATACAGAATACTTTGACCCCAAAGCGCGCTGGCCGTCAAGCAGGAGATGGGGCAGAAGGCATGACGTTTAGAGTGAAAATCCTTTCTCAACCATGGAAAAGTCAAATGAATTTTTTACGAAAATCATCGCAAAGGTGAATCCCTCAAGAACAGGCAGATAACTTATTGCAACACCAGGAAAATACTTGAAATTTTTTTGTATACTGTACCTGCCTGAAAGTCAGAAATCAGAATGCCTGTCTGCATATAAAAAATTATTTTACTTATATTCTTATAGACATTTCTATAAATTTGTTCCATAAAAAAGACATGACAGCTTGTAAGTCTGCATCAACAAGCTGATATTACTGTAAATAGGAAGATTCTGCACGCAATACAGGATAGTAAATTCAGTTCTGCACGAGGCGGAGGAAACGCATTTTTGGCAGCAGGCATGCGCGCGTGCGCGCCTGAAGACATATCCGTCTGCGCAACACGAATGGCGCCATTGCAATGATCATGACGCCAAGGAGGTATATATGCATCTCACCCCGCGTGAAATTGACAAACTCATGATTCATTCCCTGGCGAGCGTGGCGCTCAAGCGTAAGGAAAAAGGGCTGAAGCTCAACCATCCCGAGGCCGTGGCCGTGCTTTCCGCCACGGCTCTGGAAGAAGCGCGTGCCGGCAAGAGCGTGGAAGAGGTCATGGCCGAAACCCGCAAAGTGCTCAAGCGCGACGATGTCATGGAAGGCGTGGCAGACATGATCCCTGCCGTGCAGGTTGAAGCCGTGTTCACTGACGGCAGCCGGCTCATCACCATTCACCAGCCCATTAACTAGAGCATTTCACTTGTACAATGCTCCAAGGAAAAGATCATGGACAATGACAATACAAGCGCATCGGAAAAAACATCTGTGGGCGGCCTGATTCTGGCTGAAGAGCCCATTGAATTCAATGTCGGACGTAAAACAGTGGATGTGAAAGTGCGCAACACCGGCGACCGGCCCATCCAGGTGGGCTCCCATTTTCACTTTTTTGAAGTCAACCGGGCCCTGGAATTCGACCGCCACGCCGCCTACGGCATGCGTTTGAACATTTCCTCCACTACCGCCATCCGCTTTGAGCCCGGCGACGAGAAAACCGTGTCTCTGATAGCCATCGGCGGCACGTCCGGAACCTACGGCTTCAACAATCTCGTGGACGGCTGGACCGGCGATGAGCACCAGCGGGTGATCAACGAGGAACGCGCCGACAAACTCGGTTTCAGGAACGCCAGGCAGTAAGCAGCAACCGCGTTGGGCGCGGTTTCAAGGAGTCTTTATATGCCAACCATTTCCCGCAAGGAACATGCGGCCTTGTTCGGCCCCACCGTGGGCGACAAAATACGGCTCGGGGATACAAATCTCTACATTGAAATTGAAAAGGATCTCCGTCACTACGGCGATGAGTCCATGTACGGCGGCGGCAAAACCCTGCGCGGCGGCATGGGCGGCGACGCCCGCCTGAGCCGTGAAGCCGGCGTGCTGGACATCGTGATTACCAACGTTACCGTGCTGGACGCCGTGCAGGGCGTGGTCAAGGCCGACGTGGGCATCCGCGACGGCAAAATCGCAGGCATCGGCAAAAGCGGCAACCCCTCCATGATGAACGGGGTGGACCCCAATCTGGTGGTGGGCAACTCCACGGACGCCATCACCGGCGAGCATCTTATCCTCACGGCCGGCGGCATTGACACGCATGTGCACTATATTTCGCCGCAACAGGCCCTGGCCGCCCTTTCCAACGGTGTGACCACCTTCTTTGGCGGTGGTGTGGGCCCCACGGACGGAACCAACGGGACCACCATGACCCCGGGCCCGTGGAACATCGC
This sequence comes from Desulfovibrio sp. ZJ200, assembly GCF_011039095.1. Taxonomy (NCBI): domain Bacteria; kingdom Pseudomonadati; phylum Thermodesulfobacteriota; class Desulfovibrionia; order Desulfovibrionales; family Desulfovibrionaceae; genus Desulfovibrio; species Desulfovibrio sp. ZJ200. Next base: position 24,900 of record NZ_JAAKEH010000005.1, read on the forward strand.
CAAAATGCTCGAGGCCTGCGACGGCATGCCCGTGAACATGGGCATTCTGGCCAAAGGCCATGCCTGCGACGATCTGCCCCTGGTGGAGCAGATCAAAGCCGGCGCCTGCGGCTTCAAAGTGCATGAAGACTGGGGCGCCATGCCCGGCATCATCCGCGCGGTTCTCTCCGTAGCCGACGATATGGACGTGCAGGTTTCCATCCACACCGACACCCTGAACGAGGCCGGCTATGTGGAAGACACCATTGCGGCCTTTGCCGGCCGCGTCATTCATACCTTCCACACCGAAGGCGCGGGCGGCGGCCATGCCCCGGACATCATCAAGGTGGCTGGCCAGCCCAACGTGCTGCCCAGCTCCACCAACCCCACGCTGCCCTTTGGCATCAACACCCAGGCCGAACTTTTCGACATGATCATGGTCTGCCATAACCTGAATCCCAACGTGCCCTCGGACGTTTCCTTCGCGGAAAGCCGCGTGCGTCCTGAAACCGTGGCTGCTGAAAACGTGCTCCACGACATGGGCGTCATTTCCATGATCTCCAGCGACTCGCAGGCCATGGGCCGGGTGGGCGAAAACTGGCTGCGCGTGATGCAGACCGCCGACGCCATGAAGGCGGCCCGCGGCCCGCTGCCCGAAGACAAACCGGGCAACGACAACCAGCGCGTGCTGCGCTATGTGGCCAAGATCACCATCAATCCGGCCATCACCCAGGGGGTGAGCCATCTGATCGGCTCGGTGGAAGCGGGCAAATACGCGGATCTGGTGCTCTGGGAGCCCCGCTTCTTCGGCGCCAAGCCCAAGTTGATCATCAAGGGCGGCATGATCAGTTGGGCCAATATGGGCGATCCCAACGCTTCGCTGCCCACGCCCCAGCCTGCCTGTTACCGGCGCATGTTCGGCGGCATGGGCCTGGCCCTGCCCCGCACCCGCATGACGTTCGTCTCCCAGGCCGCTCTGGACTGCAATGTGGGCGAAAAGCTGCAACTGCGCAGCCGCCTGGAAGCGGTGCGCAATATCCGCGGCCTGAGCAAGCAGGACATGATACGCAACAATAAGCTGCCCAGGATCGAGGTGGACCCCGAAACCTTTGCCGTGAAGGTGGACGGCGAGCACGCCACGGTCAAGCCGGTCGAAAGGGTGTCTCTGGGGCAGTTGTACTTCTTCAGTTAGAGCGTTTTGCTAATGAAATTAGCCAATTTCAATCGGAATCATTCAGGAAAATGCGCTTTTTCCTGAATCCACGCTTCTTCGAGAGCAGTTTTCCTCTGAAACTGCTCTGGGACCTTCAGCCCGGAAGGCGGCCCCAGATCGCCTTCCGGCCTTCCCTCCGCCCTGGGCGGAGCCAGGGAGACCTCATGCAGCTTGTGGAGAAGGTTCTCGGCAACATCCGGGAATCGGTATGGAAAGAACGCCTGGACAAAGCCCGGGTGGACACGCTGAAACTGAGCCAGTGGGACGCGCAGAAAAACCGCCTGCGCAAGGAAACGACCGGCGGCCTGCTGGTGGCCGTTTCTCTGGATCGCGACGCCGTGCTGCACGACGGCGACGTGCTGCTCTGGGACGAAACGCAGCGCCGGGCCGTGGTTTGCAGGATCGATCTCTGCGAAGTGCTGGTCATTGATCTTGACGGCCTGCGCGAACTGCCTGCCGTGGAACTCATGGAGCGCTGCGTGCGTCTGGGCCATGCTCTGGGCAACCAGCACTGGCCGGCCGTGGCGCAGAAAGGCCGCGTATATGTGCCCCTGGCCGTGAGCCGTCCGGTCATGAACGCAGTGATGCAGACCCATCATTTCCCGGGCATCAGCTATCATTTCGCGCCGGGCGCGGAAGTTCTCGACAAGCTCAACCCCTCCCAGGCCCGGCGTCTGTTCGGCGGCAGCGAGCGCCCCATGCACGGCGGGCACAGCCATGCGCATGACCATGAGCACGGCGTCGAAGAATCCGGCCACTGCCACGACCACCGGCACGAGCGGCGCGCCTGTCAGGACTGCGGCGACCCGGACCACCAGCACGAGGAAGGCGGCCATGAGTGCGATCATGCCGGAAACGCGCGCCGGAACGGCTGAGGCCCCCGCGCCGGAGGCGGAACAGGACGCGGCGGCCGCCGGAATCCTCAGTCTGGCCCGCGCGCTTCAGTTCGCGGATTCCGTGTTGCCCGTGGGAGCCTTTGCTTTTTCCGCGGGTCTGGAATCCGCGGTGCAGACGGGCGTAGTGCGCCATGCCGAGGATCTGCGCCGCTACGCGCTTACCGCGCTGGAAGTGGCCGCCCGTTCGGACGGCGTGGCCCTGGTCTGGGCTCTGCGCGCCGCGCTGGTGGAGGACACGGCCGAATTGATCCGCATTGATCAGGCTCTTTATGCCCGCAAACTCGGCGAGGAAAACCGCCAGATGAGCACGCGCATGGGCCGCAAACTGGCCGAGCTGGGCGCGCAGGTCGTGGAACGGCCTTTATTGCGCCAATGGCGCGGGATACTTGAAGGCGGCCTCGCGCCCGGCACGCACGCCGTCTCGCTGGCCGTGCTTTTCGCGGCTCTGGATCTGCCCGTCCGCCGGGAGGACGATCTGATCCGCCAGGCCCTGACCGTGCAGTTGTACGGCACGGCCATGACTGTTTTGAACGCGGCGCTGCGTCTGATGCGCGTCACCCACATCGACATCCAGCGCATCCTCTATGATCTGACGCCGCGCTTCGCGGCCCTCTGTGACGCGGCCCTGCACAGCCCTCTGGAAGAGATGCACGGCTACGCGCCCATGATCGACATTCTGGCCGCCAACCACCGGCGGGCGCGGGTCAGGCTGTTTATGAGCTGAGCGCGTGGCCGCAGGCAGGGCGCGCGCCGGCCTTTCTTCCGCCCGGGGCGGCATTGGCAAGCGCCGCGGGAGAGAAGCGCGCGCAACAGGGAAGAGCAATGCACGTTGCAACGCCCGGCGTTTCAAAAGCACTATGCTCTGGAAGGAGTACCGCATGAAAAAGATAACGCGCATAGGCGTGGGCGGGCCCGTGGGTTCCGGTAAAACAGCGATCATTGAGGCAGTTACGCCGGTCTTGATCCGCAAGGGGATCAAGCCCCTGATCATCACCAATGACGTGGTGACTACCGAGGACGCCAAACATGTCCAGCGCGAGCTGGCCGGAGTGCTGGCAGCGGAAAAGATCGTGGGCGTGGAGACCGGCGCCTGCCCGCATACGGCCATCCGCGAAGATCCGAGCATGAATCTGGCGGCCGTGGAGGATCTGGAGCGCGCCTTCCCGGACAGCGATCTCATTTTCATCGAAAGCGGCGGCGACAATCTGACCCTGACCTTCAGCCCGGCGCTGGCGGATTTTTTCATCTACGTCATCGACGTGGCCGCGGGCGACAAAATTCCGCGCAAAAGCGGGCCCGGCGTCTGTCAGTCGGATATTCTGGTGATCAACAAAGAGGATCTGGCTCCTTATGTGGACGCCAGCCTGGAGGTTATGGAGCGCGATTCGCGCCGGATGCGCGAAGGCAAGCCCTTTCTCTTCACCAACTGCAAGACCGGGAAAAACATTGAAGCTCTGGCGGAAATGATCATCCGCGACGCGCTCTTTGATTTCAAGCCAGCGGAACAATAAGGAAACGGTTCTATGACCCAATGTGCGGACATCTCGCGCGTGCGGCGCGCGCGCGAAAACCTTGAACGGCTCGGACGCCAGGCGCCGGAATTGCGCGCTTTTCAGAACGAACCGGCCCAGATGCCCAGCGGCGCGGTGGGCAAGAACGGCTATCTGCGTCTGGAGTTCACGGCCGGCAACGGCCGCAGCGAACTGTCCTTCATGGATCGCCGCGTGCCGCTGCTGGCCCAGCGCGCGCTCTACTGGGACGAAGCCATGCCCCGGATGCCCTGCGTGTTCATCATTAGCACCACGGGCTGCATTCTTCAGGGCGATCGCACGGCCCTGGAGATTGCGGTGGGCGAAAACGCCCAGGCCCATGTGACCACGCAGTCCGCCGGCAAGATCCACATGATGAACGCCAATTACGCCGCGCAGTGGCAGGAGCTGGTGGTGGAAAAGGGCGGCTACCTGGAATACATGCCCGAACCCATGATCCCGCACCGCACCTCGCGTTTTTTTTCCCGCACGGACATTTCCATTGCCGGGGGCGGCAGCCTGCTCTACGCCGAGATGCTGTTGCCCGGCCGCAAGCATCACCATCAGGACGAGCTCTTCGGCTATGAGCTCTATTCCTCTTCGGTGCGGGCCGCGCGCCGGGAAAGCGGGCAGCCGCTGTTCGCGGAAAAATTCATCCTCAGGCCCGGCGCCACGGATCTGACGCGCACGGGCGTCATGAACGGCTTTGAGATTTTCGGCAACGTCATTCTGCTCACGGAGCGGGACAAGGCCCTGCGCGTGCGCGAGGCCGCGGGCGCGGCTGTGGGCCCGGAGCTGGCGTACGGGGCCGACCTGCTGCCCCAGGACTGCGGCCTGATTTTCAAGGTGCTGGGCTTGCGCTCGGAAGCGGTGCGCGAGGCTATCCGCCAGTTCTGGCGCATCGCCCGCGGCACGGTGACCGGGCATGATCTGCCCGAAAAATTTTTGTGGCGCTGACCGCGCCGCGGGCAAGGCCCGCCCGGTTGCTGCGCGCCGATGCAACGCGGGCCTCAAGAGCACTTCAAACGTGAAATGCTCTCGCATGAGAGCATATTGCTTTTAAAACGCTCTATGACAATCCCTGTGTCCTGGAGGTATATATGACGGCAGACGCAACAAGCGCTCCCGCAGGGGGCTGGGCCGGATTTGCGGCCCGCAATCCCGCGCTGCATTTTATTGATATCTGCCTGCGCGGCGCAGGTCAGGTGATGTTTCAGAACAACGCGCTCACCGGCCTGTTTTTTCTGATCGGCATTTTCTGGGGCGCGTACCGGGCGCACATGCCCGCCGTGGCCTGGGGCGCGCTGGTCGGGGTTGCGGTCGGCACGTTGACCGCCTGTCTGCTCAGAGCGCCCAGAGCCAATATCAACATGGGCCTGCACGGCTACAACGGCATCCTGGTGGGCTGCGCCCTGCCCACTTTTTTCGCGCCCACGCCCCTGCTCTGGGCCTACATCGTGGCCGGCGCGGTTTTTTCCACGATACTGATGCTGGCCATTTCCAGCGTGCTGCGCACCTGGAAGGTTTCGGCCATGACCGGGCCGTTTGTGATCACCACCTGGTTTCTGATGCTGGCCGCCTATAATTTCGGCAACATCCGCATCGACGGCCTGCCGCGCCCGTCCATCGCCGTGCAGCCGCCCCTGAGCGATCTCTTTGCCCTGGATCTGCGGCAGCTTGTAAAAGCGGCCTTTACCGGCGTGTCCCAGGTGTTTCTGATCGACAACGTCGTTACCGGCGTGCTCTTTCTCATCGGCCTGGCAGTGAGTTCCATCTGGGCTGCGGTCTTCGCCCTTGCCGGCTCCCTTCTGGCCGTGGGCACGGCTCTTCTGCTGGGCGGCGGCTCCACGGCTATTGTGGCCGGCCTGTTCCAGTTCAGCGCCGTGCTGACCGCCATCGGCCTGAGCACAACCTTTTACAAGCCCGGCTGGCGGGTGATCCTGTACGCCTTCCTGGGCGTCATTTTCACGGTGGTGGCGCAGGGCGCGCTGAACGTGCTTCTGCATGTCTACGGCATTCCCACGCTCACCTTCCCCTTTGTCATCGCGGCCTGGATTTTCCTTCTGCCCAATATTGATCTGCATCCGGCCAGCCACCAGAGCGAACCGGCCAGGCCGGCCGTCTGAATAGAAACGCGCGCGCCGGGCACAGGCCGGGCGCGCCAGCAAGGAGTTTACCCATGTATATTCTCAATACCGGCGACACTGCTTTTGTGATGCTCTGCACCGCGCTGGTTCTGCTGATGACGCCGGCTCTGGCCCTGTTTTACGGCGGCCTTGTGCCCAGCAAAAACGTGTTGACCATTATGATGCAGAATTTCATCTCCATGGGGGTCGTTGCCCTGATCTGGATCTTCGGCGGCTTCAGTCTGGCTTTCGGGCCGGATCTGGGCGGCGTCATCGGCGACATCAGGTTCCATTTCGCTCTGGACGGCGTGGGAGCCGCGCCGGGGGCGCACTACGCCCGCACGGTTCCCTTCATCCTCTTTTTCGCCTACCAGATGATGTTCGCGGTCATTGCCCCGGCCCTGATCACCGGCGCCTTTGCCGGCCGCCTGAATTTCAAGGGCTACCTCGGCTTTCTGATCCTGTGGATGATCTTCATCTATATTCCGGTCTGCCATTGGATCTGGGGCGGCGGCTTTCTGGCCCGCCTGGGCGTGGCCGACTTTGCCGGAGGCATCGTCATCCACGTCAGCGCCGGTTTTTCAGCGCTTGCCTCGGTGCTCTATCTGGGCCGGCGCGCGGGCATGGCTCCGGGCGCCAGAACCATCCCCAGCAATCTGCCCCTGGTGGCCGTGGGCGCGGGCCTGCTCTGGTTCGGCTGGTTCGGCTTTAACGCCGGCGGCGCTTACGCGGCCGACGCCCTGGCCTCCTACGCCTTTGTCAACACCACCATTGCCGGTTCCATCGCCATGCTCGTCTGGCTGATCCTGGACTGGTCTTCCCGTCGCAAGCCTTCCTTTTCCGGCGTACTGGTGGGCGCGGTGGCCGGCCTGGCCACCATCACGCCCTGCGCCGGCTATGTGGAGCCCTGGGCGGCCATTGTCATCGGCGCGGTGGGCTCGCTGATCTGCTATTACGCCAAGCGCGTGCAGGATCGCTTCGCCTTTGACGACGCCCTGGAAGTCTGGCGGGCGCACGGCATGGGCGGCCTGACCGGCGCTCTGCTGCTGGGCCTGCTGGCCAGCCCGCACATCAATGCGGTGAGCGCGAGCGCGCGCCAGTTCTGGGTGCAGATCTGCGGCGTGGTGATCGTGGCCGTGTACGCCTTTGTTCTGACCCTGATCATTCTCTGGCTCCTCAGCCGGATCTGCAACATCCGCGTGAGCAGGGAAGAAGAAGAGCGCGGCCTGGACGAATCGCTGTACGGCGAAGACGCCTACCGGCTGTAAGCCGGAAAGAATCGAAACTCCGGGGAAGGAGGGCCGCGCATCGGCGCTCCTTCCCTTTGGATGTATAAGGATGCTGTGATGACCACGGAACTTGCAAGCGCATTATGGGTGGCCGGAGGCGGAGCTCTCGGCGCTTTCGGCCGCTATCGGATTTCCGCCCGGGCCACAACCTGGTTCGGAAAAGCCTTCCCCTGCGGCACGCTGATCGTCAATGTGCTCGGTTCGTTCTGCATAGGACTGCTGGCGGGCTTGACGCAACACGCGCTCATTCCCCCGCGACCCTGGCATGATTTCATCGGCGAGGGCCTGCTGGGCGCGCTGACCACCTTTTCCACCTTTTCCATGGACAGTTTCGCGGCCTTCCGCGACGGACAGCCCGGGAAGGGCGTGTGGAACATTTTTTTGAACGCTGTGCCGGGCTTGGGCGCTGTTGCGCTGGGCTTCTGGCTGGCAGCTCAGTAGAGCGTTTTGCTAATGAAATTAGCGAAATGCTCTGGCGACATCGTTAGCTGGCGCCCGCGCCGAATGCGCGTCCAGTCCGCGTCTGGACGCGGAATGATGGCAGCGAAGTGAGTGAAAATGGATATTTTCAATCAAAAAATGCTCTAGGAGGCGGCTGTGGGATATGTCATAAACGCGGCGGCCGTGATGATCGGCGGCGCGTTGGGCGCGCTCGCCCGTTTCAGGATGGACGCCGCAATCACGCATGCCTTCATGATCAATTTCCCCGTCGGCACCCTCTGCATCAACGTGCTCGGCGGTTTGCTGATGGGTCTGCTTCAGGGTGTCATGAAGCGCAGCGGCAAACCCTTCGCCCTGGGGTACAATCTGCTGGGGACCGGCTTTCTGGGAGGCTTCACCACATTTTCGCATTTTTCCCTGGACGTCTTTGATCTCTGGCGCGGCGGGCAGGGCGGCCTGGCCGCGCTCTATGCGCTCCTGAGTCTGGCGCTCTGCATCGGCGCGGTCTGGCTGGGCTACCGCCTTATGTGCCCGCGCCGCGCCGCGACCGGCGCGGCCGCCTGACAAACATTCGACGCCTGCTGTCAGATCGCGTCTGAACCACTACCCAAGAGGGGAGCGACTTTTGCAAAGAGGAACGCATGCGCTGCGCATTTCATGATGTTACCGGCAAGATCGGGCTGGTGCTTCTGCTCGGCACATATCTTTTGTTGCAGTTGGGCAGGATTTCAAACGGGCAGTTGCGCTATTTCATTTCTAACGCTCTTGCTTCGCTGCTGATCGGCATTTCATTGCTCTTCAAATTCAACATGTCTGCATTTCTTGTGGAAGATTTCTGATTTATGATCAGCCTGTACGGCATCTTCAAATATTTTTCGTCGCGCAGCGTTGTCCGGAGTGTAACGGCAAAAGAACAAAAAAATAAAAATTAAATGACTTGACTTTGCCGTTCGCGGCCTGTATTTTCATTTTCGTTCATTGATTGGGTGTCGTATTTCTTTTTTGCCAGAGACTTTGCGTGTGCCAAGGCTTCAAGCGAAAGTGTACCTCCCCGCAACATTTGGAGCCTTATCATGGCCACTTCTCTTTATGTGGGCAATCTGCCCTTTACCAGCAGTCAGTCCAGCGTTGAAGCCCTTTTTGCCCAACACGGCACGCCCATTTCCGTCAATCTGATCATGGATCGCGTCACCGGCCGCCCTCGTGGTTTCGGTTTTGTGGAAATGGAAGACCATGACGCCCGCAATGCCATTGCCGCTCTTAACGGTACCGACTTTGAAGGCCGCACCCTGCGTGTGAACGAAGCCGAAAAGCGCCCGGCTCCCCGGCGCTGGTAAGCAGTTACCGGCATACAACCTTAAGGCCGCGGAATTTTCCGCGGCCTTCTTTTTGTATGAAGAAAATCTCCCGCCAGCCAATGCCTTTGCAAAAAAGTATTCTGCTCCATCTGGCAGGTATTGGCTTTTCCCTGGCGCAGTGAGCGGGAACTTGTCACTTCGGCAGAGCATACATATCTATCCGTAAAAACACGTTTTTCTTTCAGAATATTGATTTTTTCACTGAGTTTCAGGAGGGTTTGGGTACTGCGATCACAACATATCCACCAGATGAGAGCTCTGCTTGTATGGTCAGTAACTTGCCATATCCAAATTGTTTGTGTTTTTTAGCAATAAAATGGTGCATTTCATCAATTTCAATTTCTTCAAATTGAGCTTTTTGAAACAATTCTTCATGTTCTTTTGCGTACTTATAATAACCATCTTTAACCCATCGCAGTATTGTTTGAGTGCTCACACCAATAATTTTACCAGTCATTCGCATAGAAATACCAGACAGATAAAACAATAATGCTAATATCTTATCTCGTTCCGGTCTTCCCCTTGGGGTCATTTTTGTGAACTGATAACAGCATTCCTTACATTTATAGCGTTGTTTGCCATGAAGAAACCCATCTTTGACACATGCGCTTGATCCACACCTTATACATGTTGGCTCCATATTGCCCCCTTGCAATGCAAGGATAACACTTTTTTTTATCGTTTGTCACTCTGAAAGTCATATCCTCACGGCAAGCGATTTCTTGCTTGAGAAGAAGAAATCAGGTAAGCAAAATTTTTTTTTGAAAGGGGTAAATATAGTTACATCACAAGTTCGTAGTCTCTCATGCACCCGGAGCCGTCAGTATTTTCAAAGTGAACTTGCGCTACACATTCAGATTCAGTCCGGACAGCATGGACAGGTTGCCGTTAGAATACATGCCGAAATAGGAACCGGCGTCGTTGGAGCCGGCCCACCACGCGGCCATGGATTCGATCTGGATGCGTTTGCGCATCTCGTTGGGAGCAATCTGCATGGCCTTGCGGGCATCATCAATGCCGGACAGGGCATCGATCTGCAGGAATTTTTTGACCAGCGCGGGATTTTCATCAAAGAATTGCTGGATCTTGTCGCGATCCGCGCTGTCGCTGATGATTGACACGCTGCCGTCAGGATTTATTTGCAGAGAAAAATCGGTGTTCGGGTCAATGCCCAGGCTATCCATACCGGTTTGGATTTTTTTGCCCAGTTCGTTTTCCTTGTCCAGCACGCTCTGGATGTCATTGAGATCCGAGCTGTTGACCGTAATCCGCACCGTGCCTTCGGCCCCCAGCTTCAGGCTGACAGCCGAGGCATCCACATCCCGCTTTTCCAGTTGCTCTTTGACCGCGTCGGCCAGCTCGGGATTTTCCGACAGCCATTGATTGATCGCCTCCGCCTTTTCATGCCCGCCGCTGACCACGAGATTGCCCTCGGCATTGAACGCAAAAGCAATGCCCGCGCTCAGATCCACGCCCATATTGTCCAGGGCCGTGCGCACATCCTCGCTCAGCTCCGCGTCGCCGTCCAAAACTTTTTGCATAGTGTCATTGGTCGCATTGACCACGCTCAATTTGCCGGATGCGCCGATGCGCTTTTCAATCCTGGCGTTGGCGTCGATGCCTGCGTCTGCAAGATTTTTACGAAGATCCTTGCCCAGGGAAGGGTTGGCGTCCAGCCAGGCCTGCATGGTTTTTTTATCCGAGGCGTTGTCGCTGTTGGCCGTGATCGAGCCATCCTTGTTGAGAGTGAAGGTCAGGGCGCCCGGAGCCTTGACGCCTGTCCGGGCAAGCCCGCCTTTCACGCCTTGCGTGAATTCGTTTTTGAGCTGTTCCCTGTACTTGCTGATCTGGCTGAACGTCACCCGGCTGTCGCTGGAAAGCCCCATGGCGTCCATGGCGTACCTGGTCAGCTCCACCATGCTGGAAAGCTGGCTGGTCATGGAGGCATTTTTGCCGAACAGACTGCTCAGGCCGCTTGCCGAAGAACTTTTGGAAGAACCGGCGGAAGTATTTTTCAGCTGCTGGTTCTGCCACTGAAAGATCATATTATTATAATTGCTTATGCCTGATACGCTCATATTTCCCCCGGCAGATTTTACCGTTGCAGGGCACAGGGACCTTTTTCACGACAAGATGCAAAGATCAGACCAGGCCTGCCCGACGCTTTCCGCGCACGCGCTGCGCAACGGGCTTTGAAAAGATGGACAGAATACTCTAAATAAGCTAGTCACGACACATGACAGTACATTCTTCCATGCTGGAGACAGTGGAGTTTGACGACCCGGCCCTTGCCAACCAGCTTTTCGGCCCTCACAATGCGCATCTTGATTTGTTGGCCGCGGCCAGCGGCGCGCGGATCAGCACTCGCGGCACACGCATCTTTATTGAAAGCCCGGATCAGGACGTGCGGCAGGCTCTGTGCAGTGCCTTCATGCAGTTGTATGAATTGCTGCGCGGCGGCCTCGTCCTGAGCCAGCAGGATATTGCCCGCGCCTATGCCATGCTCAGGGCCGACTCGGGGCTGAATCTCGCGCAGATCTACCGGGACGCGGTTTTTGTGAACACGCCGCGCAAAACCGTGGCTGCGCGCAATGTGGCCCAGAAGACATATCTGGATCTTCTGCGGCGCAATGAGCTGGTCTTTGCCGTGGGCCCGGCGGGCACGGGCAAAACCTATTTGGCTGTGGCAATGGCGCTGTCCATGCTGCAGCAACACCGGGTCAAGCGCATTGTGCTTACCCGGCCCGCGGTCGAGGCGGGGGAGCGGCTGGGCTTTCTGCCCGGCGATCTGGCCGAAAAGGTCAATCCGTATCTGCGGCCGCTTTACGACGCCTTGCATGATATGATGCCCCAGGCCAAGGTGGCTTCCATGCTGGAAGTGGGTTCCATTGAAGTGGCTCCTCTGGCCTTCATGCGCGGTCGCACGCTCAATGACGCCTTTATTATTCTGGACGAAGCGCAGAATACCACCCGGGAACAGATGAAAATGTTCCTGACCCGCATGGGCTTCGGCTCGCGCATGGCCGTGACCGGCGATACGACCCAGATTGACCTGCCGGTGCAGCCCGGCCGCGCGCGCCCCCGTTCCGGTTTGATCCATGCCCTCACTGTCCTGCAGAACGTGCCCGGCATTGCCATGCATCATTTCAGCAAGGCCGACGTCGTGCGTCACCCCCTTGTAGGAGCCATTGTAAGCGCATATGACCATGCAGAAAAAAACAGCGCGACCGTCTAGCGTCCTGGCGCTTGCACGGACGCTGAAAATCCGGCACCACTGCGGCTGGGGCCTTGGCGCGCTGATCGGCACTCTGCTTCTGCTTTCTCTGCTGGCCGGGGCCAACTTCGAGGCTGTGCAGCGTTTTTATGTGGCCGGCCAGGTGGCGGAAAACGACGTCATTGCGGATCGGGACATCCTGGTGGAAGACACGCAGGCCACCAAGGCCCGCCGCAAGCAGGTGCTTTTGCTGCAGCCGCCGGTCTACGATCTGAGCCTGGAGCCCTATACGCTGTTTCAGGGCAGGATTCTGGAAACCCTGCGCGGCCTTAACAGCGGGGATCACAAATCCGGGCCTGACGGGCCGCTGCAGCGCCTGATCGAGGAGCTGACGCCCGCCGTGGCCGACGAAGTCCTGCCGGAGCTGGCCCTGCGGGAAGTTCAGGCCTATTTGCTGAAAAAATTGCTGCCCCAGATCCGGGAGCGCATGGCCGAGGGGCTGGTGGGGGACATCCGCTCGGCCCGGGTTGGCCGTTCCGGAGCGATCATCCGCAACCTGGACAATAATACGGAAATTTTGCGCCCGGACATCAACGCCCTGCCGGATGTGCAATCCTTTCTGGCTGAAATTTCCTCGCAGATCCGTCAGGCCCCGAGCCTGAACCCGCAATCGCGGCGAGCGATCAATATTCTGCTCTCAGCCACCATGCCTGCTTCCCTGACCCTGAATCGCGAAGCCACCCAAAAGCGCGGGGCCGCCGTTGTCGCCACGGTGGAGCCGGTGTATTACCAGATCCAAAAAGGCGAGCTGGTGGTGCGCAAAGGCGAGCGGGTGAGCCGCGAGCAGCAGATTAAATTGCAGACATTATATAAATCCGCGGCCGATCCCATGCGCTGGACCACGGCAGGGGGGGCTTTTCTCTGTTCCCTGCTGCTTTCCATCGGTTTTTTCGTGGCGCCCAGCGGCAAGCCGGGCACGCCGTTGCGATGCAAAGACATGCTGCTCATTTCCCTGGTGCTGCTGCTGTTCTGCGCGGGAGCCAAGGGCGTGGATCTGCTGGGGCTGCGCATGGACAGCATAAGCCTGCTCAACGCTTTTGCCGTGGGTTTTCCCGTGGCCGGGGCCGTGGGCCTGGTGGCCATGGTTTTTGCGGCCAGGCGCTATTGCACCATGGGCCTTTTGCTTTCGTTCTTTTGCATGCTCATGTTTCGGGCCGACTTTCCCTTTTTCATTTATCATTTTCTGGCCGGCATGCTGGCCACATGGCTGGTGACCAGCGCGCAAAGCCGCCAGGATGTCGTCTGGAGCGTCATTCCCCTGGCCGTGGGCCAGGCCTTGCTCTGGTGCGCCACGGCGCTTCTGGCGCAGACGGAAGCCGGGGAACTGCCCGCGCAGCTCGCCGCCGTGGCGGTCAACAGCCTGCTTTCCCTGATTTTGCTCTTTGCGGTGAGCCCGGTGCTGGAACTGGCCTTCGGCTACAGCACGCGCTTCCGCCTCATGGAGCTGATGAGTCTTGAGCAGCCTCTGATGCAGGCGCTGATGGTGACCATCCCCGGCACCTATCACCATTCTCTGGTAGTGGCCAACATGGTGGAAGCCGGGGCCAAGGCCATAGGCGCCAACAGCCTGCTTTGCAAGGTGGCGGCCTTGTATCATGACGTGGGCAAGCTTTCGTATCCGGAATACTTCATTGAAAATCAGTTCGGCGGCCCCAACAAGCATGACAAACTGGCGCCGTCCATGAGTTCGCTGATTCTGCTCTCGCATGTCAAAAAGGGCACGGAACTGGCGGAACGCTACAAGCTGGGGCAGGAGATCACGGATATTATCCGGCAGCATCACGGCACGCGCCTGATCCGCTACTTTTACCAGAAGGCTCTTACGCTGGGCGAAAAACCGCGGGAATCCGATTACAGCTATCCCGGCCCGCGGCCGCAGACCAAGGAGGCGGCCATTTTGATGCTGGCCGATTCCGTGGAGGCCTCCAGCCGCACGCTGGCCGATCCGACGCCCGCGCGGATTAAGAATCATATTGATGCGATCATCAAGGGCATTTTCTCGGAAGGGCAGTTGGACGAATCCGAGCTGACCTTCAAGGATTTGCACTTCCTGAGCGAAAACTTCCAGCGGATTCTGACCGGCATTTTTCATCAGCGCATTGCCTATCCCGAAGCCAAAATCAAGGATGCGGCCCAGTCCGGCAAAGGCAGGCCCGAGGGCAGGGGCGCTGAAGGCAAGGCGCAGGCGGGCGGCAAGCCGGGCGCTCCCCGCGCTGCCTCCGGGGCAGGCCAGACGCCGCACAGCTCTGCGCCAGAGGCGAAAAACCCGTCGCCCCCTGTTCCGGTCGCAAAAGAAACCGAACCCGCTCAAAGCGCCGCGCCCCCGGAGACGGAGCAGGCCTGCAATGCCGGGGGCCGCGGGCAGTGAGCTTTGCGGAAAAACTCGTCCAGGCTGCGCCCGCGGGCGGCAGGGTGCGGGTATTCAGCCATTACGCTGCCGCGGCCTGGCTGCTGCCCATGAGCCGCGCCGCCATTGCCCTGGCCTTGCAGGCCATGTTGCGCGCCCTGCCGGAGGGCAACGCCTGCGTCACAGCGGGCGTGGACCTGCACCTGGTGGACGACGCGGTCATGAGTGTCGCCAATCGCCGCTTTATGGACTGTACCGGTCCGACCAATGTGCTCTCTTTTCCCGGCGGCGGCGATCTGCCGGGCATATTGCTTTTTTCGCCGGATACCCTGGCGCGCGAGTGCCTGCTCTATGGTCAGGAGCCGGGGCTGCATACCCTGCGGCTTCTGGCGCACGGCATGGGGCATTTGGCCGGGCTGGATCATGGCCTGGACATGGATCGCCAGTGCCGGGCCTGCCTGGCAGCCGCGCAAAAAATTGTGGCGGCGCATGACGCCGGTTTTTCCGGGTCGTGAGGGATCACAGGCGGCAGGCAGGAAAAGGAAGATTTTCAGCGCGGCAATCCGGCTAGAGCATTTTGCTTTTGAAATTATCCAATTTCAAAAGCGGCGCTGCCATCATTTCGCGTCCAGGCTCCAGCCGTTGCGACGAAGGAAGCTACGGATGGAGACAGCAATTAGTTAGCACAAAAAACATTCAACGAAACCGCTGTCGCCATCCGTAAGGCTCGCAGACTCGCCAACGGCTGGCGCAACGCGGTCTGGACGCTCATTCGGCGCGGGCGTCCGCTCCCGCGGCCGCCAGAGCAATTTCAAAGTGAAATTGCTCTATGCCCCGGCATACCCGGCAGCAGGCAGATTTGCCAGGGCCCGGCACTGCAGCTCGCGCAGCTTCCGGGCCGAGTGTGCGCCTTTGTTTCGGTCGGCTTCCGGCAGCCTGACGTTCAGGATGGCCTGTAATTGCCGTGCCGCCTCGGCGCTGACGGCGCTCTGGCTGTCAGCGTCGGCCATTTGCCAGAAAGCTTTGCTCAGGCCGGTCCGGTGCACGCGCCAGAGCACGTCGCGGCGCGTGCCGGGGCGCAAACGGGAAAAGATGCCCGCTTTCATATGCTCCGCGGCTGCCAGGGCTCCGGCCTTTGCGAAGAGCGCGGGCATGCGCAGCCGTTCGGCCAGGGCCAGCGCCAGGGGCACGCCTTGCTGCTCATGCCCGTAGTGGTGGGGCAAAAGTTGCGGGTCTGTGGCGATTTTGCCCAGATCGTGGCACAGGGCCATCCAGACCGCCAGTTCATTGCCTGCCGTCTGGTTCATGATGCGCAGGCTGTGCCCGAATACGGAGCTTTTGTGCCAGGGCGCGGGCCCGGCAGGGATATGGCGAGCCGCCTCAAGCTCGGCAAACCAGGGCGCGAGCGTCTCGCCCGCGGCGAGCACTTCCAGAAAACGTGCCGGCGCGGGCGCGGCCAGAGCCTTGCGCAATTCCCGACCGATGCGCTCCGCGGGAATGTGGAACAGACTGTCGCGCGGCAGGGCACGCATCTGGGCATAGGCTTGATCGCTGACCTGCCAGTCCGGCCATTGGGCCGCGAAACGCGCAAGGCGGAAAATCCGTGCCGGATCGTCGCGAAAAGCCGTGCCGGAAGCCGGGCGCAGCAGGCCGGCGCGCAGATCCGCCAGCGCCAGAGGATGGGCATGCAGTATGCCGCGGTCGTCCAGGGCCAGGGCATTGACGGTCAGATCCCGGGCCAGAAGGTCGGCCTCCAGATTCTGACCTCGCAAGGGCATGTATTCCCGACCGCGCCAGAGGCAGACCTGCACGCTTTTGCCCACCTGCCTGGCGTCGGGATGCGCCTTCAGAAAATCGACCGTTGTGCCGTCAAAAGCATAATCCAACTCAGCGGGCGCGCGCCCCAGCAGCAGATCGCGCACGGCCCCGCCAACAAGGTAGAGTTCCATGTCTTCAGTATGCCACAGCTCTCGCCAGGGGGAAAGCGCAAGCGCGCGCCCTCCGTTCGTATGGCGGCTGGGAGAAGTCGTATCCAGTCTGGACGCGGCTTTTCTGCTGGCCTTGCGCGGCAGGCTCATTGTCTGGGACAGCCTTCTGGCCGCAAGCCAGACAGCCGGACGCGGCCAGCTCAGGCGGCGCTGGGCCTCGCCGCCGGGCAATATTTACGCGGCGCTTCGCCTGCCTCCGGCGCCCCCGTTCGACGGCACCGCAGCTTCGCCGCTTATGGGGCTGCTGCTGGCTCTGGCCCTCAGAGAAGAGGGCTGGCCCGTGGAACTCAAATGGCCCAATGATCTGGTGCTGCGCGTCATGGGCGGCATGCCGCGCAAGGTGGCCGGCATTCTGCTGGAAGAGCGGGGGGGCATCTTGCTGGCCGGCATCGGCGTCAATGTGAACAACGCGCCCCCGGCAACAGCCCTGCGCAAGGAAAGCGCCCTGGAGGCCGCAAGTCTGGCCCAGACAGCCTCGGCGCCGGGCCTGACGCTTCCTCCCGCCGAATTGCTCTGGGAGCGTCTTGTAAAGCACATGCATTCGTCCTATACTAACGGCCTCTCTCAGCCCGGACAATGGAAAACCCACGCGGAACAACTGCTGCTCTGGCGCGGCAGAGAGGTGGAACTGCATGACGAGCGACAGTCTGCGCACGGCAGGCTGGTGGGTCTGAGCACGACCGGAGGTCTCTGTCTGCGCGTTAATGGAAAGCTTGAAGAATTTTTAAGCGGGAGCCTCAGGCTTACCGAAGCAAGCGTAAAGGGCTGAAAGGCATGGCCAACAAGACATTCGCGGAAGTGCAGGAATTTTTGAAGGGCAAGGTTATTCTGGTGGCCAACCGGGGCATCCCCGGTCGCCGCATTTGCCGTTCCATCCGGGAACGGTTTGATGCCGTGGCCGCCATGACCGCCACTGACGTGGATAAAACCGCGCCTGCCGCTTCCACTGCTCAGGAACTGGTGCTGCTGGGTTCCGAGCCGCGCGCCTATCTTGATATCGACAGAATTATCGACAAGGCCAGGCAACGCGGCGTGGTGGGCATTCATCCGGGCTGGGGCTTTGCTTCCGAAGACACGCGCTTTCCCCGGCGCTGCAAAGAGGCGGGCATTACCTTCATCGGTGCCACGGCCGAGGCCATGAACCTTTTGGGCAACAAGGTGCAGGCCAGAGGCGTGGCCCGCAAACTGGGCATCCCTGTGGTGCCCGGCTCGGACGGCGCGGTGGATATCCCCACGGCCCGCAAACTGATTGCGGAAATCGGCCTGCCGATCATGCTCAAGGCCGAAGGCGGCGGCGGCGGTCGGGGCATTTTTGCCGTCCATAACGAGGCCGATTTGGAGGATGCCTTTTTCAAGGCGTCCACCATGGCTCAGGCTTCCTTCGGCAATCCGCGTCTTTTTGTGGAAAAACTTCTTGCCGATGTGCGCCATATCGAGATCCAGGTCATTGCCGACATGTACGGCAATGTCTTTGCCTTTGACGAGCGCGACTGCACTGTGCAGCGCAATCACCAGAAACTGATCGAAATCACCCCGTCCCCCTGGAGCGGCATGACCCGCGAACTGCGCGACCGTCTCAAGGATTATGCGCGCAGGCTGGTGCGCGCCGTGGGTTATCATTCTCTGGCCACAGTGGAATTTCTGGTCACGCCCGACGGTTCGCCCTATCTTATTGAAGTCAATACCCGTCTGCAGGTGGAGCACGGCATCACCGAATCCCGCTACGGCATCGACCTGGTGGAAGAGCAGATCGCCGTGGCCTTCGGCGCTGCATTGCGCTATCGGGAGGAAAGCCTGCGGCCCTCCTATTGCGCCATGCAGGTGCGGATCAATTGCGAAAACCCGCAGGACAACTTTGCGCCCAATTCCGGCCTGATCACGCGCTATGTCTCGCCCGGCGGCCCGGGCGTGCGCCTGGATTCCAATATCAGCGCCGGCTATGAGTTCCCGGCCAACTACGATTCGGCCGGGGCCTTGCTTATCGCCTACGCCCATGACTGGGAAAAAACCCTGGGCATCATGGATCGCGCGCTGAGCGAATATATCATCGGCGGCATCAAGACCACGATTCCCTTTTTCCGGCAGGTGCTCAAAAATCCGGTGTTCCGGAAAGGCGAGATGAATACCAACTTCATTGCCGATCATCCGGAACTCATGCTCTACACGGATCTGGCCCCGGAAGGCGAGCGCCTGGCCCGGCTGGTGGCCGAAATTTCGGCCAAGGGCTATAATCCCCATGTGCAGCTGGGCGAATACCGCTCGGCTACCACTCCCTGTCTCGGGCCTTTTGAGCCTGTCTTGCCCGCCATAAGCACGGTCGCGCGCCGGCGGCCTTCTCCCTACCCGCAGGGCGATCGTCTGGCCACCCTGGATTTCATTCGCGATTCCGGGTATGTGCATTTTACCGACACCACGCCGCGTGATTTCACGCAGTCCAATTCCGGCAACCGCTTCCGTCTGGCCGAGGACAGGCTGATCGGCCCCTATCTGGACAATGTGGGCTATTTTTCCATTGAAAACGGCGGCGGCGCTCATTTTCATGTGGCCATGATGGCCAACATGACCTATCCCTTCAGCGAAGCCAGAGAGTGGAACAGCTTTGCGCCCAAGACGTTCAAGCAGCTTTTGGTCCGCTCCACCAATGTGCTGGGCTACACGCCGCAGCCGCGCAACCTGATGCGCAAAACCGGCGAGATGATCTGCGATCATTACCAGGTGGTGCGCTGTTTCGATTTTCTCAACCATGTTGAGAACATGCGGCCCATTGCCGAAGTGGTCATGTCGCGTCGCGACGTCATTTTCCAACCGGCCATTTCTCTCTCGTGGTCCAGAGGCTTTGACGTTCCCCATTATCTGAGCGTCACGGAAGCAATCCTGCGCATGGTGGGCGACGTCATGGGCGTGGACCCCGGAGAGGCCTCGCGCCATATCATTCTCGGCCTTAAGGACATGGGCGGGGTTTGCCCGCCGCGCTTCATGGCCGAACTGGTCGGCGCGCTGCGCAAGAGCTGGCCCGAACTGGTGCTCCACTATCACCGCCACTACACGGACGGGCTGTTTGTGCCCGCCTGCGGCGCGGCAGCCAAGGCAGGAGCGCACATTCTTGACGTGGGCCTGGGCTCGGCTGTGCGCTCCTACGGGCAGGGAGACGTGCTGTCCATGATGGCCTATGTGGAAGACGAACTGGGGCTCACCTGCCGCTTGAACAAAAGCGCCATTCGTGACGCCAATTTTGTCTGCAAACAGATTATGCCCTATTACGATCGCTACTGCGCGCCGTATTTCCAGGGCATAGACTATGACGTCACCCTGCACGGCATGCCCGGCGGAGCCACGTCATCCTCTCAGGAAGGGGCCATGAAGCAGGGCTATATCCATCTTTTGCCCTATATGCTCAAATTCCTGGAAGGGACGCGCAAAATCGTGCGCTACCATGATGTGACGCCGGGTTCGCAGATTACCTGGAATACGGCTTTTCTGGCCGTGAGCGGGGCCTGGAAGCGAGGCGGCGAAGAGGAGGTGCGTTATCTTCTTGAAGTGCTGGGCGAAGTAACCCGCACGCCCGAAGCCGAGCTTTCGCCGGAAATGCGCAAAGCGCGTCTGGGCATCTATCAGGATTGCAATGACGCCTTCCGCAATCTCTTGCTGGGCAAGTTCGGCAAACTCCCTCTGGGTTTTCCGGCAAATTGGGTTTATGAGAGCGCATTCGGCCTGGATTGGAAAAGCGCCATTGCCAACCGCACTGAAAATTCGCCCCTGGATACCCTGGCGGAAATCAATCTGGCCGCTGAGGAAAAAAGCTGCACCGAGATCCTCAAGCGGCGGCCCAATGCCGAAGAATTTGTTCTTTATCTGAACCATCCGGGCGACGCCTTGAAAACTATCCAGTTCAAGGCCAAATACGGAGATCCCAACAATCTGCCGCTGCATGTCTGGTTTGAAGGCCTGAAAGTGGGGCAGGATCTCTATTTCAACGACAGCAGCGGCAAACCGCACCATCTGGTTTTGCTGAGCATTTCACGGCCCAATGAATTGGGCGTTTCCGTATGCCGCTATGTGCTGGATTCCGAAATCATGAGTTGCGAAGTTCAGGTCAGCCGGCCTTCAGGCTCAAGCGCCAAAGGCACGCTGATGGCCGACCCCGCCAATCCCTACCATGTGGCCGCGCCCAGCAATGGCGACCTGTGGGTGATGTACATTCACCCCGGCGAGGTGGTAAAGGCCGGAGAAGAACTTTTCAATGTTTCCATTATGAAACAGGAAAAAGCGGTGCTGGCCCCGGTGGACGGCATTGTCAAACGCGTGCTCAAGACGGCTGACTTTAAAGAAAACAAGCAGATGGTTTCAGTGCGCGAAGGGGAATTGATTGTGGAACTGGGCCCGGTGCCGCGCGTGTGCCGCAACGAAGCCTGCGGACAACCCATCCCCATGGACAATGCGGCGTTCTGCCCCTACTGCGGCTCGCGTGTGGGGTAATCCCGCGCAATGTCCAACGCTTCACGGAACCGGCCGCCGGGCACGGGGCCGGCACAGGGCCCGGATGCCGTGAGCAAAGCAACGCTTTGCTTTCGGGCAAAGCGAGCCTGTGGCGCAACATAAAGGTTTACCTGGCGCGTCGTAGTGGATTCCGCCGCGACGCGCGAGAATCTGTGGACAGTTTCCCGGCAGCAGTATATACTATCGCAGTTGCAATGCTTCTCTTTCCCGCCAAACCGGAGGAAGTCATGGCTAAAAGTCCGGCCGCCAAAACAGCGCAGGCAAAATCCAAAACCGATTCTTCTGAAAACATTCAGAAAAAGCTGGTGCTTGCCGGCGCGGATATTGTGAAGCTTGGCCCCGAGGCAGAGCTGCTTGTGGGCGGAAAAAACTATAATACCGCTTTGATCAGTCAGATTGAGGGCATCCAGGCCCCGCACTTTCGCGCCATTTCTTCCGTGGCCTTTCATCGCCTGCTGGATGAGACCAGGGTCAACGGTCGGGTGGTGCGCAGCGTGGTGGATCGAGAGTATACGCGTATTGATTGGAATGATCCCGAGATCAACCAGGACCCCGACTTTCTGCAAAAGTTCGTGCGCCAATTGGGCAGGCAAAGTCATGATGCAGCCAAGGCCGAGGGCGAGCAATCGCATACCAGACTCCGCACCTTTATCAATAATATAGTTGAGGGCTTTGCCACCTCGCCAGAGGGCATTGACCAGTTGCGCAAACGCTCGGTCATGGTTCAGGCCGCCATTTTGTCCGTGGATCTGCCCGAGGAAGTGGATGCGGCCGTGCGCGGCGCGTACAAGGCCATCTGCGAGGAAAACAGCGACGACATGACGCCTGTGGCCGTGCGTTCCTCGGCCGCCGGCGAGGATTCGCGCAAAAAGGCCTTTGCGGGCCTGCAGGATACCTATTTGAACATGGTCGGCGCGGACAGGGTTGCGGAAGCCTATCACTGGGACTGCGCCTCGGCCTACAATCTGCGTTCCATGACCTACCGGCGCGAAGCCATTCTGGACGCGCTGGCCAGGGCCGAGGAAACCGGGGATGAATCCATTGCCGAGGCCGCCAAGCAGGAGTGGGCCATTGAGCACACCTCTCTTTCGGTCTGCATGATGCAGATGATCAATCCCATGATTTCCGGCACGGCTTTTTCAGCGGATACGGCCACGGGCTGCCGGGGCACGGATCGCAAGGATCTGGTCAGCATTGACGCGAGCTACGGCCTTGGCGAGGCTGTGGTGGGGGGCAAGGTCACGCCCGACAAATTGTACGTCTTTCAGCGCGATGACGGCAGCGAGGTGGTTATCCGCCAGATGGGCTGCAAAGACATGAAGATCGTCTATGACGAAAAGGGCGGCACGCGTGAAGTGCCGGTGCCTGAGTTGGAAGCCCTGCGCTGGGCTCTCTCGCTGAGCCAGGCAGAGCGCGTGGCCAGGGGCGTGCGCGCCGTGAGCAAGGCCTACGGCGGGATGATCATGGATACGGAATTCTGCATTGACGCCAACGACAAGCTCTGGTTTGTGCAGGCCCGCCCCGAAACCCGTTGGAATGAAGATCTGGAGCTGCACCCCAGCACCATTTTCATGCGCCGCCGCGAAGTGGACCCCAAGGCCGCCGCGGAAGCCGAGATCCTGGTGGAAGGCAACGGCGCTTCGCGCGGAGCGGGGCAGGGCACGGTGCGTTTTTTGCGCTCGGCCCTTGAGCTCAACAAAATTGCCAAGGGCGACGTGCTGGCAGCCGAACGCACAGATCCGGACATGGTTCCGGGCATGCGCGTGGCCTCAGCGATCATGGCCGACGTGGGCGGCGACACCAGCCATGCGGCCATTACCTCCCGGGAACTGGGCATCGCGGCGGTCATCGGCATTCAGCGCCTGGAAGTGTTGCGCGCCCTGGACGGGGTGGAAGTGACTGTGGACGGCACGCGGGGCCGCGTCTACAGAGGGCTTTTGCCGCTCAAGCAGGTGGGCGGCGAAATGGATGTGGCCAAACTGCCGCAGACCAAAACCAAGGTCGGCCTGGTGTTGGCCGACGTGGGCCAGGCGCTCTTTCTTTCCCGTCTGCGCAGCTATGAACAGTTTGAAGTGGGCCTGTTGCGCGCGGAATTCATGCTCGGCAATATCGGCATTCATCCTCAGGCCCTGGAAGCCTTTGACAACGGCGAACTGGACGGCGTTGTCCAGTCCAAGCTCAAGGAACTGGAAGATCGTCTTTCCAAGGTGTTGCGCGAGCAGATGGCCGCTGGCCTGATTGTCTTTAATTTCAACCTGCGGGACTATGTGGGCGAGGTCACGGGTTTGGCGGCGGAAGTGTCGGCTCTTGCAGACGCCGACAAGGGCCAGAGCGCGGAAGATGTGCTTCTGCAACACCGCAAGATGCGCGAGTTGGATCATAAAATCGATCAGCATCTGGAAATAGCTTCCCGCCGCATTGAGATTTTGAAGACCTCCCCCAATCTCGCGGATCATGTGCGGATCATCATGGGCTACGATGATGAGCTGGCCCTGCTTTCCTCCACTGATCCCGAGGCTGCCAAACGCGCCGCGGAGATTGAAGCCAGCGTTGATGCCCATGTGCAGCGAATCAAAGATCTGCCTGCTGTGGTCAAGCTGCTGGAGAATATCTCGCGCCTCAGGGAAGAGGTGGGCCTGCGCACCGGCTTGAAAAAAGAAATGGACGACGTGCGCAATCTGCCGGAAAAGATCCGTGGGATCATCAAGTCCCGCGGCTTCCGTACCGGCAAGGAGCATTACGTCCAAACGCTCGCGCAGAACCTGGCGCTCTTTGCCATGGCCTTTTACGGCAAGCCGATCACCTATCGCACCACGGACTTCAAGAGCAACGAGTACCGCAATCTTCTGGGCGGCAACTTGTTCGAGCACCAGGAAGCCAACCCCATGCTGGGTTACCGGGGCGTATCCCGCAATATCCATGATTGGGAAATCGAAGCCTTCAAACTGGCGCGCGGCGTCTATGGCGGCAGTAATCTGCGCATGATGCTGCCCTTTGTGCGCACGCTGGAGGAAGCGCGCTCCATGCGCTGCTATTTGGATCAGGTGCACAAACTCAAGAGCGGGCAGGACGGTCTGAAGATCATTCTGATGTCCGAACTGCCTTCCAATGCAATCCTTGCCAAGCAGTTTTTATCCGAATTCGACGGCTTTTCCATTGGTTCCAATGACATGACGCAGATGGTTTTGGCGACGGATCGCGATAACTCCCGGCTTTCCCACATTTATGACGAGGAGGACCCCGCTGTTGTCTGGGCCATTCTGGTAAGTATCTTTACCGGCCAGAAATACGGCAAAAAGGTCGGCTTCTGCGGGCAGGGGGTTTCCAACAGCCTTATTTTACGGGGCCTGGTGGCCATTGCCGGCATCACTTCGGCGTCTGTGGTGCCCGATACATACTACCAGACCGTTTTTGACATTGCGGCTGTGGAAAAAGAAAATATTCCCACTTCCGAGCTGGGCAAATGGCTTGGCCGGCAGCATCACAAACGTTTGGCAGACCTCATGGAAACCGCCGGTTACGGGCATATCCTCAAAAAATATACCGAGCCGCAGGATATTCAGGAGTGGTATGAAGGCGAGCTGCAGCGGCGGCATGAACAGTTGCGCGAGCACTTGGACACGCCCAAGGAAGACTTTTACCGCGCAGAACTGCAAAGCTTCCGCTCCACGTTTCATAAACCCGTCATTTATGCCACCTGGAATTGGGACGATACCGTGCAGGACGCTCTGCATCAATCCGGCTTCAAGGATTTTGAAGAGCAGAGTAAGGCGCTTGAGCGTTCCCGCCAACTGAATGCTTGAATTGCCGAGTAAGGCATAGAAAAACGGCCTGGATTCCATGGAATGCAGGCCGTTTTTTTATGCCGGAAAAAGCCATGAGCTGGTAAAAAAAGGGAGCGTGCGATCCCTGGAGCAGATCACCTTTGACTTTTTATGAAAGTCAAAGGTGGCATTCAGGCGAAAAACGCGGTTTTCGCCTGAATGTACGCCACGTTGCGGCGGCTGCCGCTTTCGCGTCAGCAGAGCATTTTCAAAGAGAAAATGCTCTAGCAAAACGCCCTAAGGCTGTCGGCAAATCCGGCAGGTGCAAAAACAGTGAAGAATCTCGGCTTGACGGCAGCGTAAAGCGGGCAGTTTTCATGTTTTTGCGCCCGCAACGTGCTGTCGGAGCGCGCGCCCTGCATCAGAAAGCGGGCTTTGTCGTCTGCCCGAGGGGAGCGCGCTCCCTTTCAGCAGTTACTGCCTGGCTGCCGCTGCCGCAGCAGACATGCCGGCCTGAGGCTTGGCGGGGTCGCCGTCCGGTCCCATGCTGGCGGCCTTGGAGGTGGACATGACATAAATTTCGTGCGGGTCCAGAATCAGAATGACCGAGCCGTCACCCATGATCGTGGCGCCGGAAATGCCCTTGAGATCCCCCAGATAGGCGCCCAGAGGCTTGATCACAATTTCCTGGCGCTCCAGGAGACGGTCCACCACCAGGCCCAGACGCCGCTCATTATCGTGAATGACGACCACGGAGAGCACATCGGGCAGCGGGTCGGTGCGCGGCAGGCCGAGCATTTCGGCAAGCTCCACAATGCCCAGGACTTCGCCGCGCAGGGTGACAGCCTTGCGGCCCTTGACGTCGGTAAGCCGCACAGCCTCGATCTTGGTGGTTTCCGACACCGCGTCCAGCGGTATGGCATACATCTGCCCCGAGACATTGACCATCAGGGCGTCAATAATTGCCAAGGTCAGGGGCAGGCTCAAGGTGAAGCGCGTACCCTTGCCCACTTCGGAATAGGTATTGACGCTGCCCTTGAGATTCTTGATATTGGTGCGCACCACATCCATGCCCACGCCGCGTCCCGAAATATCGGTAATCTTTTCGGCCGAGGAAAAGCCGGGCGCGAAAATCAGCTCTATGGATTCGCGATCATCCAACTGCGAGGCTTCTTCAGGGGTGATGACGCCCTTGCGGATCGCGACTTCGCGCATCTTTTCCGGGTCAATCCCCTTGCCGTCATCTTCAATCTCAATGGCAACGGAATTGCCTTTGTGGAAAGCCCGCAAGGTCACCTTGCCCTTGGCCGGTTTTCCGGCGGCAACGCGCACCTCTTCGGATTCAATGCCGTGGTCCACGGAATTGCGGATCAGATGCACCAGAGGGTCGCCGATGACTTCCACGACGCTCTTGTCCAGTTCGGTTTCCTCACCCTCCATGATCAAATCCACTTCCTTGCCGCTCTTGCGCGAGAGATCGCGCACCAGCCGCGGAAAGCGGGAAAATACCGAGGAAACAGGCACCATGCGCACTTTCATGATGGTATCCTGCAAGTCGTCGGAAATACGGGCCATGGCGTAGGTGGTTTCCGAGAGGCTTTGCGCCACGTGTGAAATATCCACTTCAGGCCCGCCGTCCTCAAGAGAGCGCGCAATCATGGTATAGCGGTTGCGATTGATGATCAGTTCGCCGATCAGATTCATCAAATGATCCAGACGCTCGTGATCCACGCGGATGGTAGAGGAACTTTTGTGCGCGTCGTTTGCCGGAGCAGCGGGAGCTGCGGCTTTGGCCGTGGATGACTTGGGTTTGGAAGGCGCGGAAGCGGCCGGCGGCGTGGCTGCCGGAGCTGCGGCAGATGCGGCAGCCGGCGCCGGGGCAGAGGTCTTGGGCGCGGTTACAGCCGGATTTGCCGGGGTCGACGGCTGAGCTTGCGGCGCGGGGGCTTTCTCTGTTTGAGCCGCAGGAGCGGATTTGGCCGGTTCCGATGCGGCAGGGGCGGCTCCCGGGTCGGTGGCGGCCCCGATTTTGCCTTCGCTCAAGGCCTTTTGCACCATATCGTCAATAATGCCCACTTCCTGTTGCAGCAAGTCCACCATCAGGCCGAAATCCAGGTTGGTTTTCCGGCCTTGCTCTACAATGCCGGCCGTGCGTTCGGCATAGACTTTGATGTCGTTCTGGCCCACGAAGTTGCAGGCGTTCTTGACGGCAATAAGGCAGCGGTAAACCGCGTCAATGGAGTCTTTATGCGTGCCGTCCTTTTTCAGCGTTTGCAGGGCGGCATGAATAATTTCAATTTGCTGCCGCACTGTTACGCGAAAGACATCGGCGTCGTCGCCTTCGGAACCTACCGGGATGATTGTGGGGTTCACAACTTCCACAGGTTGGTTTTTGACCTGCTCCTCGGGTGCAGCGGCCTCAACTTCCGCAGTGGGATCAGGCGCGGCAGGGCTTGCGCTCTTGGCCGCCAGAACTTCCCTGGGCAGAGAAATGGGGCCGCCTGCAAGAACCTGCTGTAATTGCTTAAGGACAAGACTGGTGTCAAAGGGGGATGCCTGGCCGCTGGTCACGTCGATTTTCTGCACCAGAGCTTCCATCACATCCACAACCAGGAGGAGAAGATCAATGAGCTCGTGGCTGGGCGTAATTTCCCCCTGGCGAACCTTATTCAGCAGGGTTTCCGCTTCATGGGTCAGCGCATTAAGTTCCGTATAGCCGATAATGCCGCTGTTGCCCTTCATATTGTGGAAGAAACGGAAAAGGTCATTGACCAGGCCGTCCTGGCCAAGGGGGTTTTCTTCCAATTCCAGCAGGCCCATGTTAAGATTTTCAATGATTTCAGATGATTCATCAATGAAATCTTTGAGATGTCCTTCACCGAAGGCAGTGAGCTCATAGGCTCCGGTAGCGGGAAGCCCGGCAACCCAGTCCTTGGTGCTCATACCCTGGCCGGCATTGCTTTCTCCTTCTTCAGATACCGGAGCCGGGGCAGGGGATTCTTTGGCAGATTCTTCGGCCGACGCCGGGCAGGGTACTTCCGGATCTGCCTGTGCGGCCATAGCAGGCGCGCTTTCTACCGGCGCCTCAGGCTCGGGCTGGGGCTCGACTGGAGCAGGCGCGCTTTCACCGGCCATGATGGCATCGATCTGCGCCATGATATGATCAATTTCGACATCGCCTTCAGAATTATTGGCTTCAAGGTTGTCGATCATCTGGCGCAGGGCGTCCGTGGAAGCCAGGATGACATCCATGATTTCGGAGGTCACCACCATGCTGCCTTTGCGCAATTCATCCAGAATATTTTCGGATTTATGGGCCAGCTGGTTAATGCGATTGAGCCCCAGAAAGCCGGAAGCCCCTTTCAGCGAATGCATGGGGCGAAAAATGTCATTGAGCAGAGCAAGATTGTCCGGAGTTTTTTCAAGCTCCAGGAGATTCGGCTCGATGGTTTCGAGGTGTTCTTTGGCTTCCGCGATAAAATCCGCAAAAAGTTCCGGATCAAAGAATTCCTGGCTCATACTCGTACCTTCGTTTGGCTGAAAGAGTATAGACGCCTGAAGTCAGGCATATACTGCTTTCCTTATCGGCTAGCCAAGAAGCATCTTTATATTCCGGACCATTTTTTCCGGCTGGGCCGGTTTGACCATGTACAGATTGGCGCCGAGACTCATGCCGGTCTGAATGTCCTGTTCCTGGCCCTCAGTGGAAAGTACGATGATGGGGATGTCCTTGTAGGCCTCCTGGGTGCGAATGGTCTTGATGAACGTAAAGCCGTCCATGCGCGGCATATTGACGTCGGATACGATCAAATCCACCGGCTCCAGAGCATAGAGTTTTTCAATGGCGTCCAAGCCGTCTTCGGCTGTGCTGACTTTAAAGCCTTCTGCCTTGAGCACGAAGGCCACCAGGTTGCGGATGGTTTTGGAGTCATCGACGACCATAATGTGTTTGCTCATAATTTCCGTTCCTGTCAGTCAAATTCTGGATGTCATCAATAATCTGGAGTTAACCACAGCTTTCAGAGCATCTTGACTGTAAAACGCTCTCACGCCGCAGCGGCACTGTCCACGGCAACGATGAAGGCAGCCCCTCTCAACTTTCCAACAGTTTTTGCACAATCATGTCTGGCGCCACAATGCCGCAGACCCGATCGTCAATATCGGCTATGCCGCAGAGAAATTCGGCGCCGGCTCCCAACTGGGCCTCTGCGTTCCAGGTGATCTTGTTTTGCTCGACCATGTACATGGTATGCACCTTGTCGACGATCAAGCCCAACTGCATTTCGTCGCCGGCGCAGACAATGATGAAATGCTGCGGCGTATACCGGTACTGCCGCTCATTGGTCAGCAGGGCGTCCAGGTGCAGCAAAGGGGTCACACGGCCCCGCAGGTTGACCACTCCAGCAACAAAGGGCGGGGCCAGGGGCAGCCGGATCAGCGGCAAATGCCGTAGCACCTCGTGAATAGCCGCCACGGGCAGAAGAAAAATCTGATCCCGCACAAAAAAAGAGACCATCTGAATGCGCGCTTCGTTGCGCAGCAGATTTTTTGATAAAACCGCGGGAGTCGACTGCCGATCCGGCTCCGAATCCAGAGCGGCTTCAGGCTCAAGCACCGGCAAACCGGGCAACGCGTCTTCACCCAGATATTTGCGGACAAAGGCCTGCTCCACAGCGGTCAACCCCTGAGACCCTTCCTGGGAAGCAGGCTGATCAAAGCATTGATCGGCAAAATATTCTTCAGGAGTTTTTACCATAATCTGAGAACTTCTTCCGCCAGGGCGTCATAGCAGAGCGCCCCGCGTGAATGAGCGTCGATATCATAAACAGTGCAGCCCAGGGCGCTGGCCTCGCGAAAGCGCGTATCCACGCCGATTATCGTTGAAAACAGAGCATGACCCATTTTACGCTGCATCAGTTCCAGAACCCGCGTGCAGGCTTTGGCCCGCTTGTCGTACATGGTCGGCACCGCTCTGTAGCGAATGGGCCGGGGCAGCACCTTATTCAGCGTATGCAGCGTATCGAACAAAAGCTTGAGCCCATGCAGCGCCAAAAAATCCGTCTGGATGGGAATAATCAGCAAATCAGCCGCCAGCAGGGCATTAATCAGCAAAATGCCCACATGCGGCGGACAATCCAGAACAACGAAATCGTAGTGGCCGGAGATGCATTGCAGGCTCCGGGCCAGCACGCTGCCTTTGGACTTGCGCTCTCCAAAATCCACCTCCAGTTCCGAGAGGCGAATGCTGCCCGGCGCCAGATCCATGCCCTGCAGCGCGTTGGGCCGGATTATGGTCGGCCAGAGGCTCGGCCAGGCTGCGTCCTCGGCCAGAAAAATATCGTGCAGGCTGGCAGTCAGTTCTTCCGGATAAATTCTGGCATGCAGCGTAGCGCAGGCATGCGGGTCCAGATCCAGCAAAAGAATCCTTTTCCCCTTGCGCGACAAGGCGCTGCCCAGAGTCAGGGATGTGGTCGTTTTGCCCACGCCTCCTTTCTGATTGGCTACGGCCAGAATTTTCGCGCTCATGGGCACCTGGCATCAAGCCATTTTACGATAGACAATAGTCCCCTTATGATGCTCAAGCTGGAAGGCGCGACTGATATTGTGCAATGATTCCGAATGGCCGATGAGCAATGACCCGCCGGGTTCCAGATTATCGTAAAAGGCGTTGATCACCTTTCGTTTCATTTCATCGTCAAAGTAAATGATCACATTGCGGCAAAAGACTATTTGCGATTTTTCCACGCGTCTGAGCTGCTCTTTGTCGCTCAGGTTGATTTGACCGAAGGAGACAAGGTTTTTGAGCATGGGGTTGACTTTGTAAACATTGCCCTCTTTGGTGAAATAGGCGTTCACAATCTCCTTGGGGGTGGTGCGCAGCGCGTATTCATTATACACGCCGCGCCTGGCCGCAGCCAGCACCGCTTCGGACAGATCGTTGGCCGTAATCTTAATGTCCCAGAGGCGGATGTCGCTTTTCAGCACCTCATGCAGAATGATCGCCAGTGTATAGGGCTCTTCGCCTGTGGAACATCCGGCGGACCAGATCCGCAGCCGTTTGCGCCCGGATTTTCTACACTGCTCCAGTGTTTCGGCCAGGACGCTTTTTTGAAAAACTTCAAGCTGCGGAGGATTGCGAAAAAAACTTGTTTCATTGGTGGTGACCACCTCAAAGAGCTTGTTCAACTCGTTGCGCCGATTGGCATCAAAGCGCAGAAAGTTGTAATATTCGTTATAGCTCTTGAGGTTCAATTCCTTGATTCGAATGGAAAGCCTGTTTTCCACAAGATATTTGCGGTGTTCAGCAATAAAAATGCCGCATTGCTGGTAGATAAAGTCGCGGAGCTGCAGAAATTCTTCATCGGAAATCTGCAAATCCTTGCGAAAGGGCGAGGCGCCCCGGAAGCTGGGAGCCGTCTGAGCCTGCGATCGAAAGGCCGAAGCCGGCTGCCCGGTCTGGCTCATGCCCGCAGCAGGCTGCTGCTGACTGCGGAACGAAGGGCGCGGCGCGCTTGTGGGCGTGCCCAATGTCGAAGCTTGCGCGCCTGCCTCTGTTTTGCCGGTTGTCCGGGCAAAAGAGCGGAACGTGGAAGCCGGTTGATTCTGTGCCGCAGGGGAAGCCTGCACTGGCTGCCGGAATGCGGGAGCCGGGCGCGCGGCTTGCGCGCCTGCCTCTGTTGTGCCGGTTGTTCGGGCAAAAGAGCGGAACGTGGAAGCCGGCTGATTTTGTGCCGCGGGGGAAGCCTGCGCTGGCTGCCGGAATGCGGGCGCCGGGCGCGCGGCTTGCGCCGCAGGCCTGAACGTGGACGAGGGCTGAGTGCCGGGCGTGGTTTGCTGTGTTGAAAATCTGGATGCCGAGGGATTCAGGCCGCTGCCGGCAGAAAGCGGCGATTGCCCGGCAGGCCTGAATGCAGAGCCGGGCTGCTGGGCCGGGCCTGCGGACGCCGGCTGCCCGGCGGAGCCGGGGGTGAGTGTGGCCTGCGGATCGGCATCAGAGGCGTTTTTCGACGTCTGAATTTTGGAAAAAAAACTGGGGGGGATTGACATGCCTACTCCTGTTCCGCCTGGATGGCCGCAACGGCTTCAGCCGCGGCATGCTGAATTTCGGGATCTTCATGATCCATCATGCCCAGCAAGACGCTGAAAGCGACATTGCCGCCGATTTTACCCAATGCCTCAATAATTTTAAAGGCAACCATGGGGCTTGCATCTTCCAGCATTTGCGACAGGGTAGGCACGGCCTCAGCATTTTTATTGACGCCCAGAGCCTCAATGGCGCGGATGCGCACCCAGTCGTTTTCATCCCGCAGCGCGGTGATCAGATGCGGGATAACAGCGGACGTTCCGATTTGCCCCAGCAGATTCACCAGAGCGGTGCGCACGTCTTTGTTTTCGTCAGAAAGACGTGGCAAAAGCCGGGGCAGATAGCGTTCCGCATTGCCGCCCAGATTCAAAAAAGCCTCTACGGCCGTCTGTCGCACGCCGGGATCTTCGTCTTTCAGGGCTTCGGTCAGCTCCGCAAGATTTTCCACAACACTGTAACGGCCCAAGGCATAGACGGACATCATGCGCTGCATGGCGTCGTCACTGTGAAATCGCTCCTTAAAGCGCACATTCAGCGTGGGACTGTGCAGATTGATGCAGGCCTCCAGAGCCATCTCCTGAACATCCGCAGAGCGATGATCCAATTGGCTGAAAACCACATCTTCCACATCCGGGCAGGTGTGCTGGTTGCCGAAAAAAAACAGCGCGCTCTTCAGTACCTCAGTATCTTCGCATTCGTCAATGACCGAGAGAAAAAAAGGCATGTCGTCGCAATTGCCCAATTGAGCAACTTCCGCTACGGCGGCTCGTTGCAGATCAGGGTTTACGCGCCAGAAAGCCGTTTTAATTTCTTCCACGGGGCGACGATCATCCATGAGCTGGCAGGCTTCCATGGCGATCATAACCCGGTTTTCGTCCTCGCTGCGCAATGCGTCCCGCACTGTATCATTATAGCCGATAGAGGCGATGGCGCGAATGGCGGCTTCGTACAGTTCGGCTTTCCGTTCCGGATCAAGGCGCGCGGCCAGCTCCAGAATGGCGCTGCTGGCGTCTTCCTTGCCGATGCCGCTCAGGCCTTGCAGCGCGGCCAGCAGGATATCTTCGTCACTGTCTGAAAGGGCATCCAGCAAGTAGGTCCGCAGGCGTTCCTGGGACTTGGCCGCCAGCAGCGAGAGAGAACGCCCGCTCAGGATCTGCACGATGGCCTTGACGATCTTGTGGCGCAACGCCACGCTGACGTTTTCCAACGCGTTGAAAAGCAGAGGAATGGTTTTGATATCGCCCATATCGCCCAGGGCGTCAATGATGGCGGAACTGACCAGAGGCGAGGATTGCGGCAACAACTGCACAAGAGCAGTGGTGGCCGAAGGAGCTTTGATTTTCGCCAGGGCTTCCACCACGGCGAACTGAACCCACTCTTCATCGTGCATGGCCTGGCAAAGAGCGCCCACAGCCTCGGGATATGCCAGCGTGCCCAGGCTGACGGCCGCCTGATAACGCACATTGACTTCCGGATCCTTGAGCAGAGCGTCGCAGAGCAGCAGCGCTGCCTGATGATTGCTGCAATGGCCGAGAATATCGGCAATGAAGATCCGCAAATCAGGGTCATTGTCATGCAGATAGGGCTGCATGCTTTCAATGCTGTCCAGGCCGATTTCCCGCAAGATGTCCATGGCCACATTGCGCACCGGCGCCTCGTCGCTACGCAGCAGCGGCAGCAGGGCGTCAACTGTCCGCGCCCCCCGGATTTTGCGCAGGCCGTACTCGGCGGCTTCCTGCACGCCGGTATTCTTGCTCTTGATCTGTTCGCAAAGCAGGGGCACCGCCTCTTCGAGGATCATGTCGCCCGCGCTGAAAGCGGCGCTGCGCACGGCATCATTGTCGTCGGATTGCAGAGCCGCAAGAATCTGAGCCACGTCTTGTTGCAGAGTTTCCACTGTCATAATTTCATGTCCTGCTGAGCTGCGATTCAGCCTTTGACCGTTGCGATGATGGCCTTTGCAATATCTTCTGCATCCAGAATCAGATTGGCAAGTCCCGCGTCCACCACGGCCTTGGGCATGCCGTAGACCACGCAGGAGGCTTCGCTCTGGGCAATGAGGCAACCGCCCTTTTCCCTGAGCACCTTAGCCCCGTCGCAGCCGTCAGAGCCCATGCCTGTGAGCATGACGCCGAGGGTGCGCCGCCCCATGGCGCGACCGGCCGTTTCCATGAGAACATTGACGGTGGGCTTGTACAGGGCGTTACGGGGCTCTTCGGTCACAGCCACTTCAGGCAGGGGGCCGCGCATCCGTACCCCGATATGTTTGCCGCCGGGGCAGACATAGGCATGGCCGTTCTTGAATTTGTCGCCGTTCTCCGCTTCGGAAACGGAAATTTTGCACACGCTGTCCAGGCGCTTGGCAAAAGGCCCGGTAAACGCGGCCGGCATATGCTGGGCAATAAGAATGCAAGCGGGTATATCCGCGGGCAGGGCGCCCAGCACTTTCTGCACCACCGGCGGCCCGCCGGTGGAAACGCCGATAACCACCAAATCGCGCGGACCGCGGCAGGGCGTCTGCACATAGTCCGTGGGCTGGCTGGGAGGGCGGGGCACAACAGGGGGCACGATATGGTTGATACGGCGGTACTTCATTTTAATGATGGTTTTTTTGCGGGCCACAGCTTTGACTTTGCGGCGCAATTCCACACCGAAACGATCGCGATCATTGCTCATGGTTTTAGGAATAAAATCCAGCGCCCCCTGTTCCATAGCCTTGAGCGTGGTTTCCGCGCCGCTTTCCGTAAGAGAGCTGACCATGATCACCGGCAGAGGATTGGTCCGCATCAGTTCCTGCAATGTGCTCAGCCCGTCAAGACGAGGCATTTCCACATCCAGGGTCACGATGTCCACATCCAGTTCCGCGGCTTTCTTAAGAGCCTCCTGCCCGTCCCGCGCAGTGGCGGCGACTTTGATATCCGGGTCCTGCTCCAGCAGGGCAACAAGAGCGTTGCGCATAAAGGTTGAATCGTCCACGACGAGAACACGAATCATAAATATGCTCACTCCGGAATGATGTTTCCCCGTATCGTTCAAGCGGATTAGGGCATGTTACGCCAGGAGCGGACTTTTGACAAATACAAAAATAACTTGCAAAAAAAAAGGAGGTGGGGTAAAGTCTCCTTCTTAACGGGATGTGGCTCAGCTTGGCTAGAGCGCAGCGTTCGGGACGCTGAGGCCGCGCGTTCAAATCGCGCCATCCCGACCAGGCCAAACAGGACTTGCGACAATTGCCGCAAGTCCTTTTTTTGAAAGCCTGGAGGGGCTTTGTTTGTTTTTTGCAGAGCAACCGCAGGTCCTTCGAGAGCATTTTTTGATTGAAAATGGCTATGTTCAATCAAAAAATGCTCTAGCGGTTCACGCCGTCCTTTTCCTGCCAGGCTGCCAGAGTCGTGGCGATATACTCGCTGACCGCCGCATGCTCTTCTTTGCCCTGTCCCTGCACGCGGATGGGCTTTGCAAAGCGGTAGCGTATGGCCATGCCCGCCTTGATCGGGCCAAGTTCCTTGATCTTTTTGCCCTGTCCCCAGGCGTCGGTTTTGAGCGCCAGGGGCACCAGGGGCACTTTGGCCCGACGGGCCAGTTTTACGCCGATGCTGTTGAATCGTTGCGCGTCAAAAACAACGGAGCGCGTGCTCTGGGGAAAGACAATGATGGAAATGCCTTTTTTGAGCCGCTCCACGCCGCCCTCCAGCACTGCGGCCAGATCTTCGCGTGGATTGACCCGGTTCACCACAATGGGGTCGCGCGAGCGCATCACCGCGCCAAAAAAAGGCATGGTGGTCAGGCTCTTTTTGACGACAAAGGTGACGGGCCTGCGCGGGCGGATCATGCCCGGCAGCATGAATGTTTCCAGGGTGCTCATGTGGTTGGCCACAAAGAGGCAGGGGCCGTCTGCGGCAGTGACGGCATCCATGCCTTGCACGTCAATGGGGCAGCCCATGCTTTCCATCAGCTCGGCCACCCAGACGCTGGCATAGACCCAGGCCGCGTCGTCGCATTGCCCCTTGGCGGCTCTGCGGCAAAGCCAGCGCAGCGGCCCCAGAAAAAGCCGGCTGTAGAAGCTCAGGGAGGGGAACATGCGGCGGAACGGGCCCGCGTGGAGCACAGGGCTTCTGTAAAAATCGCCGCTGAGAAACTTTGTTGCGAATACGCCGTCAACATGCGGGATCATGCGGGATCTCCGTCTTTTTGATTTTATGGAGTTTGCGCCACCATTGAGAAAGACGCGGCTCCTCGCCGTTGTCGCGCGGCTGGTAGAAACGTCGGCCCTCCAGTTCCTGCGGCAAATACGCCTGCTCTATCCAGGAATCGGGGAAGTTGTGCGGGTATTTGTATTCTTTGCCGTACCCCCATTCTTTTTGCAACTGTGTGGAGGGGTTGCGCAGATGCAGGGGCACAGGCCGCGCGCCGTTGAGTTTTACCTCGCGCGCCGCATTGAGGTACGCAGCGTAAGAAGCGTTGCTCTTGCGCGCCAGGGCCAGGTAGACCACGGTTTCAGCCAGAGGAATAAAGCCCTCGGGCATGCCCACGAACTCAACGGCCTGCTGGCAGGCCACAGCCAGGGGCAAAGCGCCGGGATCCGCCAGACCCACGTCTTCCGAGGCCGAGAGAATGAGCCTGCGGCAGACGAAACGCGGATCTTCGCCGCCTTCCAGGAGGCAGGCCAGATAATAGAGGGCGGCGTCCACGTCGCTGCCGCGGATGGATTTGATCAGGGCCGAGGCCAGCTCATAATGGCTGTCGCCGTCCTTGTCGTGACGGATCAGCACTTCGGGCAACGCGGCCTTGATCTGCTCGAGATTCTGGCGATCGCCGGGCAGGGCAGCCACATACTCCACCAGATTGAGCAGGGTGCGCGCGTCGCCGTGAGAAACGCCCGCCAGCAGCTCCAGCACGTCATCCTGCAGGGGCGCGCTCAGCTCCTGCGCGCCGCGTCGCGCCAGTTGCGCGAGTTCCGCCCGGCCCAAAGGGCGCAGGCGAAGAACATGCAGGCGGGAGAGAAGTTGCCGGGTGACGCTGAATGAGGGATTCTCCGTGGTGGTGGCGAGCAGCGTCAACTCGCCCGATTCCACCAGAGGCAAAAAGAAATCCTGCTGCGCCTTGGAAAAGCGGTGGAGCTCATCCAAAACCAGAATTTCCACGCCAGCCAGAGCACGTCGCAAATGTTGCAGGCCCGCTTCCGGCGCGCTAAGGCGCAGATACTTTTTGCCGGTGGATTTGGCCAGCAAAATGGCCAGCGTGGATTTGCCGCAGCCGGGCGGCCCGAAAAAAAGCAGACTCGGCAGGCGCCTGGCCTGCATCAGAGAACGCAGGCGATCCGCCAGATGCGGCTGGCCCAGAAAAAGCGCCAGATCATCGGGGCGCATGCGCTCCGGCAGAGGTTTGCTGATCGCCATGCTTAGTTCCCTCTGATTTTTCCGGCTCTTGCGGGCAACTGCGAAGCCCACCAGTGAATGCCCAGACAGAGCGTGGCCGCTGTCTCGCAGCGCAGGACGCGGGCGCCAAGGCTCACCGGCGTAAATCCGGCTTCATGCAGCGTCGCGAGCTCGCGGCCGGAAAAACCTCCCTCCGGGCCGATGACATAGACGGTGAGCCCGGTCCTGCCCGCCATATCCGGAGTAAGCATGGGCACATTTGTCTGCATTTCCCATGGCAGAATACGATAATCAGCCTTTGCGGAGAGGGCGATGAGCTCCTCCACGCCCGAAGAGAGAGCACGCACCTCGGGCAGCCAGGGATTGCCGCACTGCTTGGCTCCGGCGATCATCTGGCCCTGCCAGGAAGCTTGCGCATCGGCAGGCAGTTTGCCCTGACTGTGATCGCCCTGCCAGAGCCAAACGGCGTGGGCGCCGAGTTCCACGGCCTTTTCCATGAAAAAGCCGCGCCGCACCGCCTTGCTGAAAGCCAGAGCCATGACGGCCAGCGAAGCCGGGCGGGGGAAAAGCTCTTCGCTCACTTGCTCCAGCCAGGCGTTTTTTTTGCTCACCTTGCGGATGACAAAGCGACCGATACGGCCCTGCCCATCAAGCAGCCCGACTTCGCGTCCGGCTTCAAGCCGCAAGACCTGCGCAAGATGTCTGGCTTCCTGGCCTTCCAGGCAGACTTCCTGCCCCCATTCCCCGGGCGGAAGGTAAAAAAAAGGCACGCTCATACCGGCATCGCTTCTTTCAAGGTCTTGGCTTCAGGGCCCAGGCGCGCCTTGCGGACAGCCTTGAAGCCATCCAGCAGGGAGACCAGCCGCCCGTAGTTTTTGCGTATCTCCATACCGGCTTTGGTCAGGCCTTCCTCTGGCACGTCCAGATAGTTGCGCCGCAAATAGCGGTTTTGGAGGATTTTTTCCATACATTCAATGACATCGTCCACAAGGGCGGGAAAAAAGTTGACGATTTCAAACTTGAGATCGTTGAGAAGATCCACGGCTTCACGCATCATCTGGCGGTAGGTGATGCGCGCGCCCTTGAAAACACGCTGACAGAGGTCTTCAAGAATACGCACCCTGCGAGCCTGCTGAATATAGCTGAAGCGCGTGCGCACTTCCTGATAGAGCTCACGCATGCTGTCAAAAATATCGCTGTTTTCCGGCGCGTACAGGTAGCCGGAAACCACCTTGCTGACATTGGAGAAAAACTCGTCGCTGTAGCTGATCATCCTGCGTTGATGCTTGGTCAGCCAGGTATAAAGAAATTTAAGGCGTTTTTCGTCGGTGTCGGTGTTTTCAACCACCTCGGTTCGCTTGTAGATGATGCGCCCGGTGAACTCGCCTCGAACGATGTCGTTAAGGCGCAGAAACATATTGCTGGCATCCTTGATGATGTTCAGCCCCCGCAGCGCTTCGCCGGTGAGCGGGTGGAGCACTTCCTGACCGGCCACGGAAAGAGCGCGATCCTGACGCACATTGCTGGAGTCAAAACGGTGCTGCCTGTAAAGAATACGGATAATGACCACCCGCCTGGGCTTGTCCAGAAAAAATCCGTCATCGCCGATTCTTTTCAGGGCTTCCTCCTGATCCGCATCCACAGCCACAAGGGCGATTTTTTCCAGGAGAGGATAGCGCCTGTTTTCACCGGTTGACGTATAGGTCGTCAGGGTGCGATCCGTCTGGCCTATGACCCGCAAGAGGAAACGCTCGCCCATTTTGTGCAGTTTGCGGGCAAAAAGGGCGCTGGAGGTGCGGCGCTCCGAGACAACAGGAAAGCCGTAGAGCTCCATGAGATATTGATAGACAAACATGCGGTTGCGTTCATAAAGCTCGCTGTCGCCATAGACGAACTTGCCGATGCGGATGCCAAAGCGCTTCAGCTCGCTGTCGATGTCCGAAGGGAAAGAAGCGAAGACCCCGGCCAGGTGGAAAAGCCGATCCGCGTCCCAGGCCAGAACCTGAGCCCTGTCCATATTCAGAAGATAGGGCATGAGCGCGGGGTAATTGTCCAGCAGCGCAGTGTCCGTGTAGCGAAACTCCTGGCGGAACGCCTCCTGAAGCACGCGGGGCAACCGTGAAGAGAGGGTCTGAAGATTCTGCTCAATGACCTGATGTTCCAGCGGGCAGCAGGCTCCATCGCCCTCCGTGATCACGGGATGGAGCTTGTCGAACTGAAAAATTTCGGAAAAATAATCCAGCTGGCGGGGAAAGGCCACAAGCGCGAAGCCCGGCAGGTTCTTGTATTCAAACATGTCGTTGTCAAAGGAGGGCAAAAGCTCGCGCGCTTCCACAAGTGGATAGTTCTTGTTTTCCTGATAGGGTTTGACGAGGCAGAAGCGGATGTGCACCGCGTCCAGAAAGCGTTTGAGTTCAAGCAGATCCCTGACGGCAACAGGCTCGGAGAGAGTCATGGCGTTCCGCCAGGGCAGACCGTCTTTGCTGAAAACCTCTTGCCATTTAATCATCTGGTAAATCCCGCGCCTCTTTTTTGGCTCTTTTAGCTTTTTTTTAAACTTTTTTCCAGTAGGAACCATCCGGCGCACAGGGCAGACGCATCTTATGCGGCAGCCCTGATACGGCGCAAAGAGCCGGGACGCCTGAAAAATATATGTAAAAATATCGCAATGTTGGCATGCAACCTGCGCAAAGCCGCCCCAACTTCCAGCGGAGTTTATGGTTTCGGCCAATACTTGCCAAGGCCTGTTCAACTCCCGAAGATTTTTATGGTTTGCCCGTCATGCGCCGTCCGCCCGCAAACCGCGATGCGCGCAAAAGCAGTTGCGACGCCTGGGCCGCTTTGTTACAATCTTTTTTGCGGGCGAGTGTTTTTACGGTCCGTCGCACCTCATCACCCTCAACCCCATGCGCCATGACCGCCAACACTCTTGAAAAACATATTCTGAGCATTGTTTGCAGTGTTTTTGACGCGTACTCGTCCGTGCTTTTTCTGCCGGATGAAGAAGGCGAAACCCATCATCTGGCCGCGTTCTTCAGCCTGGGCGATAAAATATCCTCCACGGCGGTCGTTTTGCCGGGCAAGGGGCTTGTGGGCTGGATCATCCGCAACCGCCAGCCTCTGCTGGTGCCCAATTTCGATCAGTGCCAGAGCAATCTTGGCTATTACACGGTTAATGAAGAAGCCAGCATCAAGGCCTTCATGGGCTGTCCGGTGCCCACGGGCGGGGCCTTGTGCGTGGACAGCAAGCGCCAATACTCCTTTTCCGACAAGGATCATAAAATCCTCCAGCTTTTTGCGGAGCTTGTCTCTCGCCAGCAGAGCAATCGCGGCCGTCAGGAACTTGCAGGGGATATTCCGCGCTATTTTGCGGAATTGGGCGTGATTCAGGATCTGCGCTTCCGTTACAAACGCTGGCCGCAATTTCTGCAAAACTATTTGCGCACCATGACCGAGGCCACCGGCTTTGATTACTGCGCCTTTGCTTCAGTGGACACGCCCGGCGAAACCTATTGCGTGGAGTGCGAGTCAACCCGTTTGCTGCTTGCGGAAGGTGAGCCGCTGGTTTTGCCCATGGGCAGCGGCATTGCCGGTTGGGTTTTCCGCAATGATCAGCCTGTGGTGGCCGAAGGCGTGGAAGGGGCCCCCGCCTCAGTGCTTTTCGGCAAGCTTCCGGACATGCCCGACTTTCAGGCAGCCGTCTGCATGCCGGTTATGGTCAATAAAAGCACGCGCGGAGTTCTCTGCCTTGCCCATACCAGTCCACGCCAGATAGACGAAACCATGCGCAGCTTTGTCCGTCAGGCCGTGGACCATCTGGCGCTCTTTCTGGAGAATTTGTATCTCAAAACCCGTCTGCGCTCATTGCTGCCCAAAGCCCGGGTGCACAGCCACGGCCCTCAGCCCTACGATCCCGACAGCGCGCCCGTGCCTTCCGGCAAAGAATTCTGATCATGCTTTTGCCGCGTCTTTTCCGTTTTCTCTCCAAAGACATCGCCATGGATCTGGGCACGGCCAACACCCTGCTGTACACCAGGGCTCAGGGCATTGTGATCAATGAGCCCTCGGTGGTGGCCATCGACGTGCAGAAAAACAGAGTATTGGCCGTGGGCGCCGCGGCCAAGGAGTATCTGGGCCGGACGCCCCAGCGCATCCGCGCCGTTCGCCCCATGAAGGACGGGGTCATTGCCGATTTCGACGTGACCCGCGACATGATCGCCTACTTTGTGCGCAAAGCCATTACCGGGCTGCGGCTGGCCAGGCCTTCGATGGTAATCTGCATACCCACGGGCATTACGCAGGTGGAAAAAAAGGCGGTCATTGATTCCGCTCTCCTGGCCGGGGCCGCGGATGTGGCCCTGGTGGAAGAGCCCATGGCCGCCGCCATCGGCGCGGATCTTCCTATCCATGAGCCTTTGGGCAATATGGTGCTGGATATCGGCGGCGGCACCAGCGAAGTGGCGGTCATTTCTCTTGCCGGCATTGCCGGCTCCCAGTCGGTTCGCGTGGCCGGGGACGCCATGGATATGGCCGTGCAGCGTTTTATGCGCGATGTCTTTCGCATGGAGCTCGGCGACAATACGGCTGAAAACGTCAAAAAAATTCTGGGTTCGGCCATTCCGCAGCCCCATGCGCCCGTGCTGGAGGTTTCCGGCAAGGATATGCTCCATGGAGCGCCCAAAGTGGTCACTGTCACGGAAGGTCATATCCGCGAGGCCCTGCGCGAACCGGTACAGGCCATTCTGAATGTGGTGTTGCGCGCTCTGGAAA
The DNA here is from genome assembly GCF_011039095.1 of Desulfovibrio sp. ZJ200. Lineage (NCBI taxonomy): Bacteria > Pseudomonadati > Thermodesulfobacteriota > Desulfovibrionia > Desulfovibrionales > Desulfovibrionaceae > Desulfovibrio > Desulfovibrio sp. ZJ200. The sequence continues at coordinate 66,833 of NZ_JAAKEH010000005.1, forward strand.
AAACGCCGCCGGAACTTTCCGCCGACATTTACCGCAACGGCATGCTCATGGCCGGGGGCGGCTCTCTGCTCAAAGGGCTGGATCAATTCATTTCCCGCGAAACTCGCCTGAAAGTCTTTGTGGACAAAGATCCGCTCACGACTGTTTTGCGCGGTACGGCTCGCGCCATGCTCGACCGCCGGACGTACCATTCCGTCTTCATCAACTGAAAAGAGAAAAATATGTCCCCAGCGTCGTCACTTTTGCAGGAGTGCGTGGCCATCGTTCGTCAAAGCGGCGAGATTATCCGCTCGCACTGGTCGCAAGCCAGTCAGGTACGTCACAAGGGCAGCATTGATCTTGTCACGGAAACGGATTTGGCGGTGGAAGTCTTTTTAAAGGAAAATCTGGCCAGGCTTCTGCCCGGCGCCACCTTTCTGGCCGAGGAGAGCAGCCGGGCGGATCAGGAACCCGGAGAGCTTTGCTGGATTATCGATCCCGTGGACGGAACCACCAACTTTGTGCACCGCATTCCGCAGGTGGGCACTTCCGTGGCCTTGTGGCAGGGCGGGCGGGTCATGCTGGGCGTGGTCAACGTGCCCATGCTGGACGAATGCTTTTGGGCCGCACGCGGGCAAGGCGCTTTTTGCAACGGCAAAGCCGCGGGCGTGAGCAGGGCCGCCCAACTCAATGACGCTCTGGTGGGAACCGGTTTTCCCTACGATGTGGCCGATCACCTGCCGGAAATCATGGCCCGTCTGGCCGTCGTCCTGCCTGCCGCCCAAGGCTTGCGGCGCATCGGCGCCGCTTCCATCGACCTGGCGTATGTGGCCTGCGGGCGTCTGGATGCTTTTTATGAGGCCGGACTGAAGCCCTGGGATCTGGCGGCGGGCTGGCTGCTGGTTGAGGAAGCCGGCGGCCGGGTCAGCAACTTGCGCAAGGACGCCCTGCGCTTCGGGGATGCGCTCTTGGCCAGCAACGGCCGTTTGCACGATGCGCTGGCGGATTTGTTTGCCGGGATCAGCCCTCAGTAGCGTATATTGCTTTTGAAACGCTCGCTCCGGCGCGTAACGGCGCACATCAATTATTATCCTGGCCGCAGATAGCCCCCTTGCACGGCAATGCGCAGCAAGGGCGAGAGCAAATCCGTAAAGTGCGCGCTCAAGCCTTTGAGTTCGTCATAGTCCAACAACATATGCCTGTCAGGGTCAAAAATTTTTTCTGCGGCCAGCACGGCGGGCAAGCGGGCCTCAAAAATCGCCACAAAGGCCTGGCGGCCTTCCGCATGGGGAGGGCAAAGCCCCAGGGGTAAAAGGCGGCTGCTTGCCCTGTCCCAGTCATCACGGAGCAGGGCGCGGGCCCGATCCTCAAACGATTGCCCTGCCTGCACAAGGCCAAAGGACGAAAAGCCCCAGCCCAGGCCCGGCCGGAACGTCAAAAGCGCCCTGCCTGTGCTGTCGCGAATCAGCAGGGCCGTGGCGCGATGCCGGAGTCGCTGGCGCAAAACATCTTCCCAGTTCATGACGCAGAGGGGCGCATTGTGCCTGTCCACTACTTCAAGATAGCGCGGGGCGTTTTTCAAATCCGGATAAAAAAGGTTTTTCTCCATGAGTGATCCTGTTTCCGGCGCAGTGCAGTTCCAGCGTCTTGACGTGCGTCATGCCGGCATGATGCATGAACTGGAGCGGCGCTGTTTTCCGCTCCCCTGGTCTGAAGAGCAGTGCCGCGCGGCTTTTGCGCAACCGGCATTCGCAGCCTTTGGCCTGCTTGGCGAGCAGGGGCTTGTGGCCTATGTTTCCGTCTATCATACCGTGGATGAGCTGGAAATACTTAACCTGGCCGTTGTCCCGGAGGCGCGCCGCCAGGGTCTGGGCCGCCGCATTCTGCATCTGTCCTTGCAAGTGGCGCGTAAAATGGGTATGCATAGAGTTCTGCTTGAAGTGCGCGCAGGCAATCACGCCGCCATCAGCCTTTATGAAAGCAGCGGCTTTCAGCGGATCGGCCTGCGCCCCCGTTACTATACCGATTCCGGCGAAGACGCGCTGATTTACGCTTGTGCGCTGGCATTCTGACGCGCTCCTCATGTACGCCTTCGTCTCAAACATCGCAGAGGCTTTTTATGCAGAAGATCATCGCTGCCAATTGGAAGATGCACAAGACCCGCGGCGAGGCCGCGCAAACAGCGAAAGATCTGGCGGCGGCCCTGGCGGAGAAAAATCTTGAAGGCCGGCAAGTGCTGGTCTTTCCTCCTTTCACGGCCATCACCGAGGTGGCCGCGGCTTTTGCAGGCAAGGAGGCTCTGGCCGTGGGCGGCCAGAACTGCTACCCTGCGGAACAGGGCGCGTATACCGGCGAAATTTCCCCGGGAATGCTGCGCGATGCCGGGGCAAGCTGGGTTTTGACCGGGCACTCCGAGCGTCGGCACGTCCTTGGTGAAAGCGACGCTTTTGTGGCCGACAAAACGGCTTTTGCTCTGGCTCACGGCCTCAAGGTCATGCTCTGCGTGGGGGAAACCCTGGATGAACGCGTCGCAGGCCGCCTGCATGAGGTACTTTCCCGCCAGCTTGGCTCAGCCGTCGGCCCGCTTGCTCAGGAGCGTCTGGCCGGGCGTCTGGCCATTGCCTATGAGCCGGTTTGGGCCATCGGCACCGGCAAGGTGGCCGGGCCTGAAGAAGTGTTGGAAGCCCACGCCGAAACCCGCAGATTGCTCACGGAATTTGCGGGAGCGGACGGGAGCCGCCTGCCCATTTTATACGGCGGCAGCGTCAAAGCGGACAATGCCACGATGCTCATCGGACTTGACAATGTGGATGGTCTTTTGGTAGGAGGCGCCTCGCTGGAGGCCCAAAGTTTTGCGCAAATCGCAGGGGTTTAGGCTCCTTGAGAGCGTCTTGCCAATGAGAAATCAGCTGAACTCTCTGGCGACAGCGTTAGCTGGCGCCCGCGCCGGCGGTAGCCGTTAGCAAGCTTTGCTTGCTTGCGCCAGCCGTTGGCGAGTCTGCGAGCCTTACGGATGGCGACAGCGGTTTCGTTGAATGTTTTTTGCGGTAACTGATTGCTGTCTCCATCCGTAGCTTCCTTCGTCGCAACGGCTGAAGCCTGGACGCGCAATGATGGCGGCGAAGTGATTGAAAGTGGATATTTTCAATCAAAAAATGCTCTAGGGTCGATTTCATACGCAATGTTTTTTTCATGAACATCGGGCTCTGGGCCCGTTTCCGGGGCGCTGTCGGGCAGTGCCGGGCAGCCAGGAGGAAATCGTGCAAACTCTCATTCTTACGCTGCATATTATCGTCTGCATATTGCTGGTCATTCTGATTTTGCTTCAGTCTGGCAAGGAAGGCATGGGCGTCATTTTCGGCGGAGGCAACGCCTCTGTCTTCGGCAGCAGCGGCGCAGGCAGCATCCTGGCCAAGCTGACGACCCTGATGGCGGTTATTTTTGTCATTACTTCCCTGAGCTATACCTATGTGACAAGCTCGCGTCCCAGCAATGATTCCGCCATTCTGAACGTCACCATCGAAGAGCCTGCCGCTCCCGTGACGCCGCCTGCCACGCCCGAACAGAGCGAGCAGGCTGCGCCGGCTCAGCAGCCTGCGGCTGCGTCTGATGCTCAATCGCCGCCGGCCCCTGCCGGCAACGGCACAGGCGGCGCACAATAATGCCTTGTCCTTGAAAGGCGTCATAACCGCGGCATTGCCGCGGTTTTTCTTTCTCTTCCGGAATAATCCGTAGTGAAACGCCGTGAGTTGCTGCCGCCCCGGGCGCACACAGAGAAGCACAGCGCCCTCTTGCTTCCATCAGAGTATTTTACTATTTTCAACGCTGGAATGCTTTACCTCCAGCAGGATGCCCCTCGCCATGTCCGATAATGCCTCATTCACGGAAAACCCTTTTCGAGCCCTGAACCCCAAACTTTTTCCCGAAAAGAGCAGACACGGCGCAACGCTTCCGGCGTCTTTGCCCGGTTCGGCCCTGGAACGAACAAAACAGCAAAGCGGGGGGCGCGGCGCGGTGCCGGGCAAAGCGGCTTCCAATGCCGCCCGGCAAGCGCCGCAGGCGCAGGACGCGGAAGAAAACCGCCTGTTTTTGCAGGCCATGAGCCGCGTGCTGTCGCCTGCATCGCGCGAATCCGGGAAAAAGCGGGGTTTTTCCCTGGCAGAGCACTGTGCCTTGCCCACAGGCACAGAGCGGAAAAAGGCGCGGGATGGGTCTCAATCCCCTTCTGCCGCGTCGGACAAAGCGCAGGGCAGCAGCGCCAAAGACGTTGTCGGGGAAAAAGCTGCGCCTGCCGGATCGACCATCCCGCGCTCTCCGCTGGACAGTGAAAACCCTCTTTCCGTCGAAGACGAGGAAGCCGAGGCTTTTTTGCGCGCCATGCGGCAGGTGCGGCCTCTGCAAGCACGCGGGCGGGAAGTTGTGCCTGAGCCGTCGCAGAGCATCATGCCGCCGCCCCAGGCCGGACTGAGCTTGCAGGATTTTCTGGACGGGAAGTTGGAATTTGCTCTTTCCTTCACTGATGAATATCTGGAAGGGCATGTGGTAGGCCTGGATCAGATGATCATGGACAAATTGCGTGCCGGCCTGCTGAGCCCGGAAGCGCATCTCGATCTGCACGGTCTCAATGCCGTGCAGGCCTTTGAGACCTTGCGCGGATTTATGCGCGGCTGCTGGTACAAGGGCTTGCGCACGGTGCTGGTGGTGCCGGGCCGGGGCCGCAATTCCCCGGACGGCATGGGAGTATTGCGGGAGAAATTGCAAAGCTGGCTGACGCAGGAGCCCTTCAAGCGCGTGGTGCTGGCTTTTTGCACAGCCCAGCCTCATGACGGCGGCCCGGGCAGCGTGTATGTGCTTTTGCGCAAGTATCGTAAAAAAGGGCGTATTTATTGGGAAAGAATGCCTGCCGACGCGGATTTGTATTAGAGCAATTTCACTTTGAAATTGCTCTGGCGGCCGCGGGAGCGGACGCCCGCGCCGAATGAGCGTCCAGACCGCGTTCTGGACGCGAAATGATGGCAGCGCCGCTTTTGAAATTGAATAATTTCAAAAGCAAAATGCTCTAGAGCGTTTTCACTTTGAAACTGCTCTGCTGACGCGAAAGCGGCAGCCGCCGCAACGCGGCGTACATTCAGGCGAAAACCGCGTTTTTCGCCTGAATGCCACCTGTGACTTTCATAAAAAGTCAAAGGTAATCTGCTCTAGAGCGGTTTGCTAGAGCATTTTTTGATTGAAAATGGATATTTTTAATCAAATTTCCGATGGCGTATTTTCTTTCTCACTGCGCATTGAGGCTGAGCGCATTGTCCGCGGCTGACCAATGCAACGTGGCGGCTGGGTGACGCGCAAAATTTTTCAAAAAAGCGGCGAGTCGTTCCTGATCCGCGTCCTGAGCCTCGCGCGCTGCTCTTTCCGCCAGATCGTAGAGGCAAAGCACCAGATCAAGCTCAACCTCGCCACAGTCCTTTGCCTCTTGCAAGGGCAGAGAAAGCATGGATCGCGCGGCATTGGCGATAGTATCGGCATCTTTGTCCTGCGGCGCATATATTTTCCCGAGGTGCAAGGCCGCGGCAGTCAGCAGGGGGTTGTTTTTGCATTGCCTCCAGATGGCCCGAACAAGACTGAGGCGTTCGGCGTCAACCGTCCGGCACAGGGCGGCGTATAGGGAGCGCGTTGCCGACCATCTGCCGTCGCCGTCAGGGGGCTGGCGCAGTGCGCGAGAGATGCTCAGCCATTCGGGCCGGGACTTCCCGGCAAGAAAATCACCCAAAGCCGCGGCCAGAGAGCGGAGCGCATACTCCGGGCGGTTCAGGCCGCGCTCGCGTATTTCTGCCAAGTGCTGGGAACATTCCTGAAGATGCGTGAACACATAGTTCAGGGCCTGCACCAGGCCGCGAAAACTTGTTACTCGAAAGCCGTAGCTGCTCCAACGCAGGCCGCTTGCGCGCTCTTTGCTCCACGGCATGAAAGAAATTGCAGGGCGCAGCGTGCTGAAGGCAAAGGTATTCATGATGTGGGAGAAATCGGTAATCAGAACTGCCGCGCGTGAAAAGGACGCGGAATGATCCCGCTCGCAATCAAGAAAGAAACGCGGCTCATCCGCGAAGCGCCGCGCCAGCTCCACAATATGAGGATGCGAGCTGTCCGCCACATAGGGGCAAACGATCACCCTCATGCCGGGAAAGGCATCAAGCAGACAGCGAATCATGCCGGGCGCGTATTTTCGCACCCGGTAACCGCCCATGCTTACTGCATATTCAATACTGATAGGCGCATAGATGATGCTGTCCAGGGCAGGCGAAGGATTTTTTTCAAGTTTGCGGAACAGGGCGTCAAGGCGCGGATACCCGATGGGAAGTATCTGAAAATCCGTAGCAGGGCGCTTGCAGGCTTGCGGCGGGAAAAAATGCGTCCACAATTTTTCAAAAATGTCCCGCTTGTTTTCCAGGGGATAACTCACGGCATAGCCGTCAAAGTAGAGCTGGTTCTCAATGGCGGAGGGCGCGTCGGTTGGGCCGCTCCAGTAGGCGCAGGCATGCGCAAAAGAAAGCACGCGCGAGGACGCAGGGTAGGCAATGCGTTCACAATCCGTCACGCAAAAAAGATCTATTCTTTCCAGATAACGGATATCTTCCACAGCGACCGTCAGCAGCAAATCCACGCTGTCCAGCACGCTTCGCGGCTGTTTTCCGTGAGCAAGCCCACTGTGCCGTAGCCGAGCAGCCTCGCCTCTTCCGCGAGAACACGCATCCAGACATCCGGCGACACGGCAATCTGGTCAATGAAAAAAGCGATTACTTTCTGTTGCGGCGGGAAAAAATCACAAAGACGCCGGTTCACGGCTTGATTTTCAACAGCCTCCGGCATGAGCCTTCTCCTGGAGCATTTTTTGATTGAAAATATTCATTTTCAATCACTTCGCTGCCATCATTTCGCGTCCTGACCGCGTTCTGGACGCTCATTCGGCGCGGGCGCCAGCTAACGCTGTCGCCAGAGCGTTTGGCTAATTTCATTAGCAAAACGCTCTGGATGGCGCTATTTTTTCAGTCTGCCGATGCGCTCCAGCAAACGCGCGTAATAGGGGTCGTTTTCTTCCACATGGATGGGGCGCTGGTGACGCATTTGCGCCTGCATGATCATATAGCGCAGCTTTTGCATCTGCCGCACCCGTTCCTGTTCATTTTCGCATGCTTCCAGGAGATCCACAAGCCGGTTGAGTTCGCGGCGCTCGGCCAATTCGGGCGGAAGGCAGCCTGCATTGCGCAAAATTGTGTAGGCCATGCGCAGCTCTTCCGGCACATGGCTCATATCTTCCAGATGCAGAGGGCGACCCTGGCCCGGAAGATTTTCAAATTCACCCCTGGACTGCGCTTCTTCAATGCGTTTTTCCGCAATGAGCTGAATCACGGACCAGGGGTTGGCGTCGCTCATGCTTCTTCAGCCTCTTGCGGGACGGACGACGCCGCTTCCGGCTTGGAAGCCCAGAGGCTCTTCCATTCGATCAGCAACTTGAGCGCGTCCAGGGGGCTTAAAGTTTCGGGTGAGAGTTCGCGCAGCATCCGCACGAGCGGGTGTTCCGCCGCAGGCGGCGCGGCCGCTGTTTGCGGCAGGTCCGCACGCCTGGCCGCTGTTTGCCCGGCATCCGGCAACGTCAGGCCCGGCAAGGGCATTGAGGCCACGGCCACCGCCTTGCGCGCGCCGTCGCGGCCCCGTTCCAGCCCGGCCAGAATGGCTCTGGCCCGATGCACCACGGGCCCGGGCACGCCAGCCAGCCGCGCCACTTCCACCCCGTAGCTGCGGTCCGAAGGGCCCGGCACCAGTTTGTGCAGGAACAGGATATCGTTGTTATATTCCCGGATGGCGATATTCATGGTGAAAACGCCGGGTATCCGGCCTTCCAGGGCCGTCAGCTCGTGATAATGGGTGGCAAAGAGGGTGCGCAGCTCGCCGCCCGCCCGTTGCGCCAGATCTTCCACCACGGCCCAGGCCAGGGCCACGCCGTCATAGGTGCTTGTGCCGCGCCCGATCTCGTCCAGAATCACCAGGCTGCGCCGTGTGGCCTGGCGGAGAATGCGCGCGGTTTCCATCATCTCAACCATGAAGGTGCTTTGCCCCTGAGCCAGGTTATCCGAGGCCCCCACACGGGAGAACAAGCGATCCACCAGGCCCAGCCTGGCTTCAGCGGCCGGAACCATGGAGCCCGCCTGGGCCAGCAGGCAAATGATCGCCACCTGGCGCAGCACCGTGGATTTGCCGGCCATGTTGGGCCCGGTGAGCAGGCAGAGGCGGCGCTTGTGATCCAGGCGGAAACTGTTGGGTACAAAGTTGGCGCTGCCGAGCATGGCTTCCACAACCGGATGGCGTCCCTCCCGGATGTCCAGATCCGCATTGTCCGTGAGCTGCGGCCTGCACCAGTTGTTCCGGCGTCCCACTTCGGCAAGGCTTTGCCAGTAGTCGAGCTGAGCCACCAGATCCGCCATATGCACGATACGTTCGCGCTGTTTGGCCATATGCTCGCGCAAATCCTGAAAAAGCCTGTATTCAAGGCTCTTGCGCCGATCCGAGGCTGAAAGCAGTTCTTCCTCCAGATCTTTTAAGGCAGTGGTTGTAAAGCGTTCGGCATTGGCCAGCGTCTGCCGACGGATGAAGTGCTCGGGCAACGGCCCGGAATACGCGGCGCGCGTCACTTCATAATAATAGCCAAAGACGCGGTTATAGCCCAGTTTCAACTTGGCTATGCCGGTTCTTTTTTGCTCTTCTTCAAGCAGAGCCTGAAGTTTTTGTTCGCCATGCTCCACCAGATCCAGAAGCTTGTCCAGATCGGCATGATAGCCGCTTTTAAACAACCCCCCGTCGGTGATAACCGCGGGCGGGCTGTCAACCAGGGCGTTGCTCAGCAAGGCGGCGCAATCTTCAAGGTGATCCCAGGTCTTGACGATCTGGTAGAGGCTTTGCGGCAGTTCATGGCCCAAAGCCTGTGCTTCCGTGGGATAGCTTGAATCCGTGCTTTTGAGCAAGGCGTCATGGACTTTGGGCAAGGCTCCCAGACTGTTGCGCAGAGCGATAAAATCGCGCGGCGTGGCGCGATTGAGACTGATTCTCGTGGAAAGGCGCTCCAAATCGTACACGCCCCGGAGGGCCTCCCGCAGGGCGGCGCGTCGATTGTCGTCGTCATGGAAAAAGGCCACGCATTCCTGAATGCGCTCAATGGGCGCGGCTTCCCGCCAGGGATGGCGGAGCATGTCTTCCAGAAAGCGACCGCCCATGGGCGTCATCGTATCATCCAGGACATGCCGCAAGGTGCCCTTGCCCGTGCGCCCGTTCAGCCGGGTGAAGATCTCAAGGTTCCGTTCGGTCACCTCGTCGATCAGCAAACGGCGGCTCAGATCCAGCGGCCTGAACGGCATGAGGTGATCCGGGTTGCGCTTCTGGGTCTGATCCAGATAGACCAGAAGTGCGCCGCACGAGCGCATCAATTCGGATTTGCCCTTCAGGCCAAGGGCTCCTGCCTCGCGCACGCCCTGGGCGCGGAGCACGCGTTCTGTGGCGCGTTTGAGATCAAAATGAGCGGCTGACATGTGCACAAGCCGCACGCCCTCAAGCAGGCAGCGCGGCGGCAGATCCAAACCTTCGGGGATCAGGAGCTCGCGCGGGGCCAGTTTCTGCGCCCATTGCCAGAGCTCGGTCTGACGTTTGAATTCCACGCCGGACCATTGACCCGTTGAAATATCAGCCCAGGCAAAACCGCCTCGGCCCTGGGCCGAATTATAGCAGAGCGCGCCAAGATAATTATGGCTCCTGGCGCTCAGGTTGGCGTCTTCCAGCACCGTCCCCGGCGTAATCACGCACGTGACGGCGCGCTTGACCAGACCTTTGGCGGCTTTGGGGTCTTCCGTCTGGTCGCAGATGGCCACATGAAAGCCCCGGTCAATGAGCTGGGCCACATAACCTTGCACTGCGTGCCAGGGGACGCCGCACATGGGCACGGGGTTTTGGGAGTCCTTGCTGCGGCTGGTGAGAGCGATCTGCAATTCGCGCGCGGCGGTTACGGCATCGTCGAAAAAAAGCTCGTAAAAATCGCCCATCCGGTAAAAGAGCAGCGCATCAGGGTAATCAGCCTTGATGCGCATATACTGCTCAAACATGGGCGTCAGCTTGGCGGAAGTTTCAGACATGACATTCCGGTGCGCTAAAGGTGAGAGGCTCGCCAGAAATACACAATAATCTGTTTTTCGCTCTTCCGTAAACAATACAGAAGAGCGGCGCACCGATGGAAAACTGGAAATACGCGCGGATCAGGCCTTGTCGGGATCCGGGGCCAGCACATCCTCGGGCCTGGAAGCAGGAGGCGTTTCAGGCTGTCTGATGGCCACGTTTTCCGTTGCGGCAGCTTCTGCCGGACGGATTTGCGTTTTACGCAAAAATGCGTTGCGGGAAGCTTCCTTGCCCAGATTTTTGTGCAACTTTTCCACCTCGCGCTCAAGGCTGCTGACGCGCCATTTACTCTTCATAAGCCGGGCTGAAAGGTTGACTTTATCCCAGACAAGAAAACAAAGCGAAAGCAGCGCGCCCACAAAAAATGCGGCAATTATCAGGAAATAGAAGGGCAGCGGTATGGAAGACATGGGCGGAATAAAGAAAAGGTTGAGCGTGAGCACCATGTCCTGAGAAAGCGCGCCCTGATTCTGGAAAAAGAAAACCAGGACCAGAAAGAGCAGGATGATGAGCAACAGCACCTTGAGATAACGCATAAAAAACTCCTCGGGCTACAAGCTTTCTGAAAACACTTGCGAGGCGTTCCTGAGACCATGCCGCGTCCGTACAGTACATAACGATCAGCCATTGCGGATGAGAGGATGCAATGCCGCCGTAATCCCCGCCTTGTCAAAGGAAACGCCTGATTCGTTCCATGCGCCTCCGCTTACTTGAAGCGGGGCTTTAATGCCGCGTATGTCCGGCGGAGATGCTCCGGCATGGTGCGCACTTCGTCAAAAACAGCCATGAACGAAGAGTCGCCGTTCCATCGCGGCACAAGATGAAAATGCAAATGCTCACGAATCCCCGCGCCGGCAGCCTGCCCCTGATTGAGGCCGATATTGATGCCTTCACAGTGAAAGTGCTCTTTCAGAATAAGCGCACAGCGCTGGAGCAAATCCATTATTTCGTGGGTTTCAGTGCTGTCGAGATCCGCCAGATCCATCACATGCCTGAAGGGGCATACCATGATGTGCCCGTTATTATAGGGGAACTTGTTCATGATCACAAATGCCCGCGCTCCGCGATAGAGGACGAGGCGTTCCTCGTCTTCCCCGGTGCTCTCGGGCAGGCAAAAGACACAAGTGTCAGGTTTGGCCCCAAGGATATATTCAATGCGCCAGGGCGCCCAAAGCTGTTTCATAACCTCTTTAGTCTACACGGATTCTTGCCTGGGAGCAAGCAATGATTGGAATGCGGCGCAAAATCATGTCGCCGGGGCGGCATCTGGTCTGCCCTCGGCAGAAGTATTGGCGAGGGCGGCAAAATCCGGGCGGTTACGGAAGAAAAATGCAGCCCGCGCGGGCTGTCGCCTCACCGCCGTGGCTGCTTCGGAGCGGGGATCGGCGTTGCCGGCGGGCGCGGGCAGTCCTGCGGGCTGGCCTTCAGTGCGCAACATGTGCCGGGGCCTGCTCAGGAACATTCGCGAATCAGCTTGCGGGCCAGCTTGAGCTGGCTTTCCGCGGTAACGGCTTTGCCGTCCAGCTTGGCAGTGAGAGCGGCTTTCAGGATGCGACCGACCAGCGGGCCCGGCTCAAGGCCGAGGCGAAGCAGATCCGCGCCGTTGATATCGGCTTTTTCCCTGCGCCATTGCGTAATATAGCGGGAAAGATTTTTTTGCAGTCCCTGGTCGGTGGCGTCGGCCATGCAGTACAGCAGACATTCCAGAGAGATGGGGCGCAGCAACTCGCACAACGCGCTGACCTTGGCGACGCCCACGTCGTCCTTGCTTTGCCAATCCGCCAGTTTGGGGCGGATGGCGCGCATTCGCTCACGCTGCCCCAGGATTTCGGCCTTTTTTATCTCCGGCAGCCCCAGACGGTCAAAATTGGCTGAGGTCTCCGCATAGTTCAGGCGCAGGTTGAGGCCGTAAAAATAGACCAGCCAGGCTTGCGCTCTTTCGTCAAAATAGAGCAGCCGGTACCAGGCGAGCATTTCCATAAGACGCCGGAGCAGGTTTTTTTTGTTGGGGGTAAGAGCAAGTTGGGGCGTGATGGCCTGGAGAATGCCTAACTCATCCAGGCGCGAAAGGCAGGCCACGGGATCGGCCTCCTCGCAGATATGGCGGTATTCATTAAACAGGCGCGACCGCGAAAGACGATCCATGAGATTGAGCGAGAGCACGTTCCTGATGAGCTTTTCCGTGCTTGCTCCGATCCTGAACTTATACCGCTGCTCAAAGCGGACGGCCCTGAGGCAGCGCGTCGGATCTTCCACAAAGCTCAACGTATGCAGGACTCGGATAGCCTTGTCTTTTATGTCGCGCTGCCCGCTGAAAAAATCCACCAGCAGGCCGAAAGGCGTGCTGTCCAGGCGCACGGCAAGGGCATTGATGGTAAAATCACGCCGGAAAAGATCCATTTTGATGGATGAAAGCTCCACCGTGGGCAAAGCGGCAGGATATTCATAATACTCCAGCCGGGCCGTGGCAACGTCAATGCGGCATTCCTCCCCCCTGGCGTCATGATAAATCACCACTGACGTCAGAAATTTCGGGTGTTCGCGCATTCGGCCATTGAGTTCCCGGGCCAGAGCCCGGGCCAGGGCCATGCCATTGCCCTCCACCACCAGATCAATGTCCCGGTTGGGCTTGTTCAAAAGAAGATCGCGCACGAATCCGCCCACGGCATAGACCGGCAAAGCCAGCTCTTTGCCCAGCTTTCCGGCCAGATGCAGCATCTGGCGGATTTCTGAAGGGAGGCGATCCTGGATGAATTTGCTGATGTTTCGCTCCCTGGCTCCCAGTCTGGCCCGATCCGCCAGCAAGCCGGGTTCATCGGCAAAAACATTAATCAAGTCCGTGCGCGTCACCACGCCCACGACCTTTTCCTTTTCCACAATGGGCACCAGGCGTTGACGCGAGCCCACAATCACGTCGGCAAGCTCCTTCAGGCCCGCTTCAGGCGGCAAGGTGAGGACGCTGCGCTGCATATAGTCGTCAACCGGCAAGTCCCCCAGGCCGTGCGCGGCAGCCCGGGAAGCCGTCTGGGCATCCAAAAGCCCCGCGCAGACGCGGCTTCCGGCCTTGAAGACAGGCACGGCCTTCAGCCCGAAATGGAGCATAAGCTCGTCCGCTTCACGTATGCTGGCTGTCGACTCTATACCCACGGCGGGTGTGGACATATACTCGCGCGCGGTTTTGCCGGGGGAGGCCTGATCATACAGGCGGCGCACAATAACCTCGCGCACCTCGCTGATCGTCATGGATCGGACGGAAGCCGAAGCGGCGTAGGCATGGCCGCCGCCGCCCAGTTCGGCGCAGATTTCGCCCACGTTTATGGCGTTGCTGCGGCTGCGCGCCACAACTTGAATGCGATCTTCCATAATCCCGATGGCGAACAGCACCGGGAACTTTTCCATCTCCATGAGCCGGTGCGCGAGGTAGGCGAAATCACCCAGGTAATGCTCCATGGAAGCTTCGGCCAGGACCACCTGCGTATTGTTGACGGCATAGGCCCGCGACGACTCCAGCAGGCTGTTCAGAGCCTGGATGTGCAAGCTGGTCAGCTCTTGCGCGGCCAGATCGTTGATCCGGTTGACGTCCATGCCCTGCCCGAGCAGCCAGGCCGCGGCCTGAAAGTCCGTCGCCGTGGTGGAGGAATAGGTAAAAGACCCTGTATCGCCGTAGATGCCGAGACCAAGCAGGGTGGGCTCCTCGGCGTTGAGGCGGATGCCACGCGCCTGGAGGCTCAGCACCAATAAGCTGGTCACAGCTCCCACCTCGGCCAGATGGATTTCAGCGGCCTGAATGTCGTCGGGCGAGTCCGGGTGATGATCCCATATTGCCACGCGCACGTCGGGTCGATCCAGCAAGGGAGCCGCATGACGCACACGGGTGCGCTGACGTGTATCAACCAGGACCAGACAATCAAAATCCTCCCAGTGCAGATCCCCGGCTTCGACAAGATTGTAGGCTGACTTGTCCAGGTTGGCGTAGACTTTCTGCAGGCCGCGTTCCTGACTGCCGGGAAAGAGCAGAACGCAGGGAGCGTAAAGACGTCTGGCCGCAAGCATGGCGGCAAAGGCGTCAAAATCCGCATTGGCGTGGCAGGTGATCAGGGTAGACCCGGCGGCGTTCATAAGCGGCTCCGGGGGTGAAACTGGCGATGCACGCCGCGCAGGCGTTCGGCCTGAACATGCGTATAGATTTCCGTTGCGCTGATGTCGGCATGGCCGAGCAGCAATTGCACGGCACGCAGGTCGGCGCCGCCTTCCAGAAGATGCGTGGCAAAGGAATGCCTGAACGTATGCGGCGAGATGGGCCGCCGGATGCCGGCCGCGAGCGCGTACTTTTTTACCATCTTCCAGACATACTGGCGGCTGAGAGCGCGGCCGGAGCGGTTGACGAAAAGTTGTTCGCCGCCGGGCGAGAAGGCCGGGCGCCAGTGGCGCAGATAGTCGGCAAGCAATTTTTGGATCATATCGTGCAAAGGCACCAGACGTTCCTTTGCGCCCTTTCCGAAAACACGCACCAGGCCCCGCTGCAAATCAAGATCCCTGACGCACAGATTGCAAAGCTCGGAAACCCGCAACCCGGCCGCGTAAAGCAATTCCAGCATGCAACGATCACGGCGGCCGCTTTTGTCGCTCATATCGGGCAGGGCCAGGAGGCGTTCCATTTCTTCCCGGCTGAGCACTTCCGGCAAATAGTGCGGCAGCTTGGGATTTTCCAGCAAAAGCGCTGGATTCGCGCGCAGCGCCCCTTCCTCCACGGCAAAGCTGAAAAAAGCCCTCAACGCCGAAAGCCGCCGGGCCAGCGTGCGCCCGCTGTTGCGTCTGGCCCGCGACCAGGCCAGGTAAAGAAATATTTCCTGCTCGTTCAGAACGCCTGAGGCGGCTCCGCCTTGCGCCAATTCTTCCTGAAACAAAAAAAAACTTTCCAGATCCTGCCCATAGGATGCAACGCTGCGGGGTGAAAGGCCCCGCTGCGCCAGCAGGTAATCTTTCCAGGGCGCGAGCAGTCCGGCAAGTGGAGTGGACCCGGGTTTGATTTGCATCATTCCTGTATGCTAGCCGCCTTGGCGTGAGCGGGCAAGCCTTTTGCGAGGCAGGCAACGGCAAGATCCGCAAGAAAAAAGAAACTTTTCAGCAGCCCGACGATAGGCTATGCTCAAACAATGCGCACAATCCTCAATGAAAACAGCCCCGGCCCCCGCCTTGCCGTCTGTAGCCGTAGTACTTTGCCGGAGTCGGCGTGAACATGGAACAAAACGTGAAAGCCTATGTGGGGCTCGGTTCCAACAGCCCGGACGCCGAGACCA
The DNA here is from genome assembly GCF_011039095.1 of Desulfovibrio sp. ZJ200. Lineage (NCBI taxonomy): Bacteria > Pseudomonadati > Thermodesulfobacteriota > Desulfovibrionia > Desulfovibrionales > Desulfovibrionaceae > Desulfovibrio > Desulfovibrio sp. ZJ200. Next base: position 82,324 of record NZ_JAAKEH010000005.1, read on the forward strand.
TGCTGAACAAGGCGCGCCGTCGCATTGCGGGGCTGCCCGGGTTGCGCCTCACTGCGGCTTCGCCTGTATACAGCACCGAACCCCAGGGCTTTGCCGATCAGCCCTGGTTTTTGAATCAGGTTGTGGAGATCGTGCCCGAGGCATCTTGGCGGCCCCAAAGCTTGCTCGCGTCCTTGCTCCGGCTGGAAACGGAGATGGGGCGCGTGCGCAGCCCTGACCCGGCCATGCGCTACGGCCCGCGCGTCATTGACGCGGATCTGCTGCTCTATGGCGGGGAACGCCATGCCGATCCGCGTTGCGTGCTGCCGCACCCGCGCCTTACCCAACGCGCCTTTGTTCTTGTGCCCTTGCTGGATATTGCCCCGCAGATCTGTATTGACGGCCTTCCCGCAGCAAGCTGGCTGGCGCGCTTGACCTATCGGCTGGAAGGCCGCAGAATTTTTCAGTGACGCCGCAAGCCCTTCATGCTACGTTGAGGGTTGGTCTGATGCCAGGCCAGTGAAACGGCAGCCGGCAAATGGAGCCTGGCGGGATCGTTGTCTTTGTTGACAGCCCGGGCCGCAACGGCCAAAGGAGCAAAACATGTGGAAATGGCTTATTTTACTCCTGGCGATTTACGTGCTCTACCGACTTTTTGCCAATGACATTCTTAAAAAAAAACAAGCTAATAAAGAAGAGAGTGCGGCGGATCTGGAGCGGAAAGTGGCAGCCGGAGAAATGGTGAAAGATCCCGAATGCGGCGCTTATGTCTCGGTGGACGGCAATATTTCCGTGCGTGACGGCGACAAAACCTACCGCTTTTGCAGCTATGACTGCCGCGATAAATTTTTACAACGCCTGGAAGAAGGCGGCCGGGAGTTGCCGCCGCGCGAGTAGAGCGTTTAGCTAATTTCATGAGCAAACGCTCTAATTGGCAGACGCGTCAAGCCTGCCCGTGATATTGTCGCGAATCCATTTGGCATCGATCCATTCCAGGGGCGTCACCTCAATGCCGCCCACAAGCATGCCGAAATGCAGATGATCGCCAAAGGCCAGTCCGGTACTGCCTGTGCGCGCGATGGTCTGCCTTTTTTTGACCACGTCGCCGGGTTTGACCAGTTGCTCGCTCAAATGGGAGTAGAGCGACATAAGCCCCAGGCCATGATCGATAACAATCAGATTGCCGTAAATGCCCAGGTCGCCTACGAAAACAACCCGGCCGCTGTTGGCGGCAGGGACTTCCGCATTGCGTACCGAAGCCAGGTCAAAGCCCAGATGGAAGGATTCGCCCACGAGCTTGCCCTGATAGTGAAAGAAGCGGTGATCCGCAAAGCCCGCCCGCGCGGCGGAGCGGGGCAAACGCTGGAACACGCCGTCCCAGAGCATGGCTGCGGCCGTATCCTGGCCTATTTCGCGCAAACGCTGCGCATTGCCCGCGCGCACCTGATTGTTAATGTATAAATAGCATTCCAGAGGATTTGCCGCATTGGGAGCAAGATCACGCAATTTGTTCTCTACAGTCTGGAGAAAGGCGTCACTCAGCTCCAGGCTGTCGCTTTTGAAGTTGCGTTCATAGGCCATGACCGTCAAACGGCTTTTGGTCAGGTTCCCGGCCAGATCCGTAGCAGTGATTTCCACCGCGTTTTTGAAGTCCTTGGCCGTCATGGTATAGGGAAAGGGGAAAAAGCAAAGGTAGCTGCCGTCTTTTTGCAGAAAACCGGGCACAAAGTAGCCGGCCACAAGCACGCCGGAAGTGCTGACGTCCTCGTCAATGGCATACCGGATGACGGCGGAGCCGCCCCGACGCACATAGGGCGGCAGGGTTTTGACGGAAATGCGCGGGGGCTGGGTATCCAGCCGCATGGGCAGCTGCACCGTGCGCGTATTGCCCTGGCCGAAACCTGCCAAAGAGCCGTCAGTGGCGCGCACTTCCAGATCAAACGCGCCTTCGCGCAGATTGGCGTCTTTAAGCGGAACCTCCACCACGCGCTCGGGCAGATATTCATCAAAATGCCGCTTGAAAATCACATTAACCACATTATTTTTCCGAATACCAACGGAAAGGGAGCGAATGCCGGAGGGATCGCTCATTCTGATCTGCAGGACGCTGGCAGGGGAGACTCTGCCGGTAGTGGGCGAAACCTGCACGGTCGGCCCGTCCATATCCTTGAAAAAGGTATATCCCCCCGCGACCAGGGCAGCGATGACCAGCAAACCTAACAAGCTGGAAAACATACTTTTTTTGCGCATTGAGGACTCCTTGTTCTCCGGCTCGAAAATGTTTGCATAAAGAGAAGCAATTTTCAAGGAAAAGTCTTGATATTTTCTTGACGAAAGCGGCAAGGCCGATTCCGGCGCATTGACTTGGCGATCAAAATCTGTTTTCTGTTCCACAGCATGCAGAACGGTAACGTATATACTCACGCCGCCCTGGCCCCGCAGACTTTTCAGGTGGACCCCAAAAGGCTGCGCCGCCGCATGGTGCGCGAGCAACTTGAGGCCAGGGGCATCAGCAACCCCGCGGTGCTCTCGGCCATGGCGGTCGTGCCCCGACACCTCTTCGTGCAGGAAGCTCTGCGGGCTCAGGCGTATGAAGACACCCCTTTGCCCATCGGCCACGGCCAGACCATCTCGCAACCGTATATAGTCGCCCTGATGACTGAACTGCTTGAAGCCAGACGGGGCATGCGCGTGCTGGAAATCGGCACCGGTTCGGGCTATCAGGCGGCCGTGCTGGCCACTATGGGCTGCACGGTCTTTACCGTGGAGCGATTGCGGGAACTCTATCAGAGCGCCCGGGCCCTCTTGCGGCAACTCGGCCTTCGGAGTATCCATATGCAACGGCACGACGGAACTCTGGGCATGCCTGACGCCGCGCCTTTCGAGCGGATTATCGTCACCGCGGGCGGGCCTGAGATTCCCCGTCCCCTTGTGGAGCAACTGGATGAGGGGGGCATTATGCTCATCCCCGTGGGGGCGCGCCCGCGCACGCAGCGACTGCTGCGCCTGCGCAAAGAGCGTGGGAACGTCCGCAGCGAGGATCTCGGTTCCGTCATTTTTGTTGACCTTGTGGGCGATCACGGCTGGTAAGCCGTGCGGCTGCAAGCTTTTTTCATACCAGCAAGGAGATCGTATGTCTTCCTGTTCCTCCTGTTCTTCCGCTGCCTCCTGCCAAAGCGCCCCGGGCAACGGCGGCGACGGCAACTGCAATGATCCCATGGCCCTGCAGGATCGGCTCATTGCCGCCACTCTGGGCAAGATTCGCCACAAGATTTTCGTCATGAGCGGCAAGGGCGGCGTGGGTAAAAGCTCGGTGACGGTCAATACCGCCGCGGCCCTGGCCCGGCGCGGGTTCAAGGTCGGCGTGCTGGACGTGGACATGCACGGCCCCAGCGTGCCCAACCTGCTGGGTCTTGCCGGCACGGTCGAACTGGACCAGGACGGTCGTCGAATGTTGCCTGCGGCGTACAATGAAAACTTGTCCGTCATTTCCATGGACTCGTTGCTGCAGGATAAGGATCAGGCCATACTCTGGCGCGGGCCCAAAAAAACCGCCGCCATCCGCCAGTTTATGGCGGATGTGAATTGGGGCGAACTTGATTTTCTGTTCATCGACTCGCCCCCTGGAACCGGCGACGAGCATATGACGGTGGTGAAAAGCATTCCCGACGCCCTCTGCGTGGTGGTCACCACGCCGCAGGAGATTTCTCTGGCAGATGTGCGCAAGGCGGTGAATTTCCTGCAATATGCCAACGCCAATGTCTTGGGGGTGGTAGAGAATATGAGCGGCCTGGTCTGTCCGCACTGCGGGCAGGAAATCGATCTCTTCAAAAAAGGCGGCGGCGAGGAACTGGCAAATCGCTATGGGCTCACGTTTCTGGGGGCCGTGCCTTTGGATCCGGCTACTGTCGTAGCTGCGGATCGCGGGGTGCCCGTGGTTTATCTCGAGGCTGACGGCCCTGCCAAAACGGCTTTTCTGGCTCTGGCGGATGCTATTGCCAAAGCCGCGGACAGCAGCCTGGAATCTCTCGCCGGCTCGCAGCGTTAGAGCGGTTTAGCCAGGGTCAGCCCTCATTACTCCACCTGCTGCAAAGCCGCCTTTTTCCGTCCGGCGGCGTTGCAAGGCCAACATTGACCTTGCGGTATGTTCAATACAGCTTCGCCCAATGTTTGCCTTGCGCCTTGCCGGGCGAAAAAACTCGGCTTTTCGCGGGCGGTGTTTTAATGAGGGCTGCCCCTGATTTCATTAGCAAAACGCTCTCATGCCGTCGCCGACCTGCTCCGGCACACGGCTCCCGTTCAAATGCTCCCCCGAGACGACGCTCAGGCCCGTCCAGGGGAGCATATTTCTTCTTTTCTCCGCAGTGCTTTTGTGCTAGAAAAACAGAAAAATGTTTTGAACGCCAGAGAGGAACAATGTTTAACCTTGCCAATAAAATCACATTGTTGCGTATTCTTATGGCGCCTCTGGTGGTACTTCTGCTTTATTTCCAGGGTCCGGTCTTCTGTGTGCTGGCGACCCTAGCTTTCATCTTCGCTTCCATCACCGATTGGGTTGACGGATATATTGCGCGACGTGGCAACATGGTCACCAGCATGGGCAAATTTTTGGATCCTCTGGCCGACAAGGTGCTGATCTGCTCGGTGCTGATCATGTTCGTCAAGCTGGCCTGGGCTCCGGCATGGGTGGTGATCGTGATTGTCTGCCGCGAACTGGTGGTCACGGGATTGCGGGCCATGGCCATTGACGAAGGCGTGGTGCTGGCGGCGGACTACTTCGGCAAGGCCAAAACCGTGCTCCAGATCTTTGCCATAGTGCCTTTGATGCTCCATTATCCCATATTTGGGGTCCGGCTTTGGCCCACAGGCGAGGTTCTTTTGTATGTGGCGATGATCCTGGCCCTGATTTCCGGCGTCAATTATTGCTATGATTTTTATCGTAATACCTGCGGTAAGCCCCAGCCTGAGAATCAAGCATGAGCACATTGCAACTGCGTCTTAAAAATTGCATTCAGACTATCCTCGAGCTCGAGCCCGATATGCGCGCCGGGATCTGGGGGCGGCATTTTGACGAGGAGCTTTCGACCCTCAAGGCTTGCTTGCAGCGCGTGGATGCCATGGACCTGGCGGAGGACGACGTGCAGCGGCTTGAAACCGCCACAGCCGGTTTTTTGTCGGAGCTCAGGCTTTCCCCGAAGAGCCGGCCGCAACAAAAGCACCCGCTGCAATGATTATCTTGCGGGTTTTCTTGCTGGTCACTGTGGGCCTGGTTAACGTGGTGCTTTTCAGTCGTATGATTTGGGGACCCACCGGGCTTGTGGAATACCGCGAGCTCAAAGGGCAGTATGCCGAGCTTCAAAAAGAGCTTACCGACATTGATACGGAAAATCTGGCCTTGAGCCAGGAAATTCGCCTGTTGCAGTCCGACAGGCAGTATGTTGAGAAAATGATTCGGCAACGCCTGCATTATGTACGGGACAATGAAGTGTTATACCTCTTTGGCGATTCGCGCGAGACCGGATCGGGAGCCGTAAAAGATGACGGAAAAAATTGAATGGTATAAAGAAGTTCTGGAGCTGGAACCCAATTCAAAGGTTTTTTTCCCCCTTGCCCGGATGTTGGCCGAAGAGCAACGGTACGACGAGGCAGTGGAGGTGTTGGAGCGCGGGCTGGAGCGGCATTCGGAGTTTCTGGAGGCCCGGCTTTTTTTTATTGAACTCCTGTTCAAAACCGGGCGGCGGCCTGCCTGCACAGCCCAGGTCAACAAGCTCAGCACAATGTTCGCCGCCTACGCGGGTTTCTGGCAGGCGTGGGCCGCTTGCCTTTCGGCTTCGGGAGAATCGCCGGATGCCGCCGCTGTCTTGCGCGTTCTGGCTGCCAATTTTTTGCGCGGCCCGGTCTCGCTGCATGAGCTTCTGGATCGGGGCGTTGCCTCCCTTCTGGAAGAAAACGCCGGGCAGGAAAGCGGTCGTCCTGTGCCCCAGCCGGTAAACGCTGCGGGCGAGGCGCAGATTGCGCCGGTACAGCCGCAACCCGCTGAAGATGCGCCTCAATCCGGGAGTACGGAAGCTGAATCTGTAAAAAGCGAGGGCTTTTTCGCTTTCCCCGAGAGCGAAGAAAACGAGATGTTGTTGCCGCTGGAAGGCGCGCCCGGCGCGTCGGCCGCCCTGCCGGATACGGACGTTGCAGTCTTTGCTGATGCTCCCGAGCCGGAGTACGGCGGCGAGACGGCTTTTGATCCCGCTGCGGCCATGGCCGACGACGAGCCTTTGCCGGAAGAAACCTCTGCCGCTGTGCGGCAGGAGGCCGAAGCCAATCCCGCGGCGCAGAATTTTGCTGTAAAGAAGCAGGCCGAAGCCGGGCCGGGAACAGAAAGCGCCGTCTTCCCCCGCGATGAATCCGAAGACGCCGAGGAACGCTTTTCCCTGCGCACCCGCTCCATGGCGGAAGTGCTGGCGGAGCAGGGCGACATCAGGGGCGCCTTGGACATTTATTATGAACTGGCTGCAGCCGCGGTCAGCCTTCAGGAGACTGCCGATCTGCAGCAGCGCATCGCTACCCTGAGCGCGCGGCTCGGCACGGCCCAGGAAGCGGATGAGGCGCCGCCCCCGGCCCAGCCGGAGTCTGCCAGCGGCAAAGACAAGCTGATCAGCATGCTTGAGGCGTTGGCGGAGCGCGTGGAAGCCAGGGCGCACAGCTAGAGCATTTTGCTTTTGAAATTATTCAATTTCAAAAGCGGCGCTGCCATCATTTCCCCGCAAGCGGGACAAGCCGCCTGAAAAGCGTTGTTTTCAGGCTCATTCGGCGCGGGCGTCCGCTCCCGCGGCCGCCAGAGCGGTTGCCGTTTTCAACAGCAAACCGCTCTAAAGCAGAGGAGAGTACGGTGTCAAAATCATTGTTGCGTTGTTTTCTTTTGCTGATAGCCGTTGCGGCATTGGCGGCCGGCTGCAGTTCCTATCAGCCCACCAAAAACGCCTGGAAAAGCACCAAAGGATTCTGGAACACCTACGTCAGCCCTCCGGCCACCGTGGACTATGAAGAAAAAGGGAATCTTTCCCCCCGCGCTCTGGCGCTGACGACTTCCATGCTGGGTATCGACGTGGAGTTGGGCCGCCTCGAACGCGTCATGCTGAATGCCGACAAGCCGCCCACGAAGGAGTGGCTCGCCGATTTCTTCACTGCCTTTCCCTGGATCAACGGTTTTGCGGGCGTCAAATATGACGGCACCATACTGGGGCAGGAGCCGGCGACTTCTCTGAAAGAACTGGATTTCATACCCCTTCTTTATGAAGATAAAAAACAAAACAGCCGCGCGTTGCGCGGCGATGTGCAAAACACGCCTCTGGGCCCGGAAGTCATGCTGGCGGCTCCGCTCTACGACGGCGTGGACTTCCTGGGCATTGTGGCGGCATACTTCGATATGCGGGCTCTGATGCAATATTCCGACAATCCGGAAAATCTGGTCATTCTTTCTCCTCACGCGCTGCTCTGGCCCGGCAAGTATGATTTCGCAGCAACGCCCCTGGCCGGCGTGAACTGGTCTGAGACCGTGGCCAAAAGCTCTTCCGGCACATGCACCAATGCCACAGGCACTTTTTATTACATGGTGCGTTACCTGGGCAATCTGCCCCTGGTTTTTGCCGTGGCCGAGTCAGGCGCCTTCCCTGAAGGCAACGGCGATGTGGCGCAGGGGCTGCCGTTCTTTCCCAAGGAACGGGAAAAACTGCCGCCGCCCCAGCCCGAGAGGAAGACCCGAGCCGATTTGTCCGAGGGACAGACCTTCGGAACGCCTGCCCGGAGCGGCGTATCTGACGGCAATGCCTTGGGCGCGCCCACCGGGACTGCGGGAGGAACTTCACCCAACGACATCCAGCCGGGCAGCCGTGACAGTGTGTTGCTCAAGGGCAAGGGCGCGGAAAAATCCCGCGTGGATGAACGTCCTCTGGCAGGCGAGAATGCGCCGGTGGAGCGCGTGCGGCGTCCCGCCAAGGCCGTTGCGCCCCAGCGTCCGCGCCGCGCTCCGAGCGTGGATCTTGTGCCGGATATCGATATGCCCTCCTTGCCCGGCGGTCGCCCCAGCCCCTTCGGGCCCGCGCGCGAGGCTCCGGGCATACAGCGGCCCAGTCCATTCGGACCGCGCACGGACGCAACGACCGCTCCGGCTGAGGCATCCAAGGGGGGGGAACCCAATCACGGCGATCAGCGCAATGAGCAGGCCCCGGCGGCTCAGCAAACCGAGACTCCGGCGCAGCATCAGGACGCGCTGCCTGCTGCGCAAACAAAACCGTCCGAGAACAAAACCACGGACAGCGCGCCCGCAGCAGAGCCGCCTGCTCAACTGCCGGGCGGTCGCCCGAGCCCCTTCGGACCGAGGAACTGAAGCATCGTGGAAATACTGGCCTGCGCCGCCCGTCAGGGTGGCGCAAGCCTTTACTGAGCCGGCTCCAAACTCGCATTCCTGCCTTAGCAAGGAGGTCATCATGGCTGACGTTACGGTTACCGAGCACCTTCTTCTCCATCAGAAGCAAACCCCCCAGGCCACAGGGCAGTTTACCGGCCTGCTTTACGATCTTATTCTTTCCGGAAAAACCATTTCCCGCCGCATCAACAAGGCCGGTCTGCTTGATATTTTGGGCGGCACGGGTGAAGTGAACGTGCAAGGCGAAAATGTGCAAAAGCTGGATGAAATCGCCAACCGGATCATGATCTACCGGATGGAACGCTGCGGAGCGTTGTGCGCCATGAGCTCTGAGGAGGAGGCTGAGCTGATCCGCGTCAGCCCGGAATTTCCCCGCGGCGACTATATCCTGATTTTTGATCCCTTGGACGGCTCATCCAATATTGACGTCAACATCAATGTGGGCACTATTTTTTCCATTTTGCGGCGACCGGAAGGCTGCACGGGCGAGGTGGCCCTGGAAGAAGTGCTCCAGCCCGGCCGCAATCAGGTGGCGGCAGGCTATATTTTATATGGCCCTTCCACCATGCTGGTGTTCAGCACCGGGCAGGGCGTGCACGGCTTTACATTAGACCCCGGCGTGGGGGAATTTTTGCTTTCCCATCCCAATATGCGCATTCCTGAGCAAGGCGGCATTTACTCCGTCAATGAAGGCTACAGGAACAACTGGGATGCGCCGACCCGCGAAGCGGTGGAGTGGTTTCACGGTTGTGAAACTCAGGACGGCAAATTTTATTCCTCCCGCTATGTGGGCGCCCTGGTTGCGGATTTTCATCGTACCCTGATTTACGGCGGCATTTACATGTATCCGCCCGACGTCAACAAGCCCAACGGCAAGTTGCGCTTGATGTGCGAGGCCTCACCGCTTGCTTTTCTGGCGGAACAGGCGGGAGGCAAGGCCAGCGACGGCCAGCGCCGGATTCTGGATCTCCGGCCCGAGCGCCTGCATGCCCGCACTCCTCTTTTTATCGGTTCCGTCAAAGACGTGGAAGCCGTGGAAAAAGTCTATGCCAGGCACAAGACTGCCTGAACCGGTTTGGCGTCGATTGTTGCGCCCTGGCATGGGGCTGCTTCGACCTGCCCGCTCAGGCCTCGCTCTCAACTCCGGAAGATGGCTCCATGCTTTGTCTGGGTATTGAAAGTTCGTGCGACGAAACCGCCTTGGCCCTGGTGGAGGACGGACGCCTGCTGGGTTCCGTGCTGGCGAGCCAGTCCGATGTGCATGCGCTTTTCGGGGGGGTAGTGCCTGAACTGGCCTCGCGCGAGCATTATCGCTATCTGGGGCCTCTTTTTGACGAGCTTATGCAGCGTTGCGGCACAGAACCGGACAGTATCGATCTCGTGGCTGTCGCGCGCGGTCCGGGTTTGCTGGGCAGCCTGCTGGTGGGCGTGGCCTTTGCAAAAACATTGGCTTTGGGCTTGGGCGCGTCCTTTCTTGGCGTCAATCATTTGCATGCGCATTTGCTGGCCGTTGGGCTGGAACGCGATCTGACCTTTCCGGCCCTGGGGCTGCTGGTTTCCGGCGGGCACACCCATCTTTACCGCCTGGAGTCGCCCTGGCGCTGCCTGCAGTTGGGCCGCACGCTGGATGATGCCGCGGGCGAGGCCTTTGATAAAGTGGGCAAACTTCTGGGATTGGCGTATCCCGGCGGTCAGTTGATGGACGCGTTGGCGAGGGCCGGTGTGGCCTCTCCCGGGCTTTTCCCTCGCCCTTACCTTGACAATGACAACCTGGATTTCAGTTTCAGCGGCCTGAAAACGGCAGCCGCCGCGTATATTGAGCGGAATTTCGGCTCCGCGCAGTGGCCGCGCCCTCTGCGGCGGATTGAAGACGCGCCGGAATCCTTGAGAAATTGTTGCGCCTCCTTCAATGCCGCAGTGGTGGAGACGCTTTGCGCAAAAGTGGAGCGTGCCTTGAAGCGCCATCCGGACTTGCGCAGGCTTCTGGTGGCCGGAGGCGTCGCTTCCAACAGCCTTTTGCGAAAGCGCATGACAGAGCTGATGCGGGAGAGGGGAGGTGACGCCCTTATGCCGAGCCGCGCTCTCTGTACCGATAATGCCGCCATGATCGCCTATGCCGGCTGGCTGCTCGGCAGTGCCGGTTATCGTCATGATTTGCGGATGGAGACTATCCCCCGCGGCAGACGCATCCCGGATGATATGTTTTGCGCGGCCTCCTGCGCCTCAAAGCTGCAAACCGACTGAAAGGCGCAGGGCAGATGCATCTAAAGATTAAGCGCAATAATTTTGCTGTGTTATCATAAACGCTGGTAAGAGCCGCTACGGCGGCGGAGCCGCACTTCGCTCCCACGAAGCCTGCGGCTTCGGGCGATGCTCTCGCATCGCCGCCAGGGCTGCCGCATAAGATGCGTCAGCCCTGCTGAAAGGCGCAGATTATCTTGACACTGAAGCGTTTGGAATCTACTCTCAGTACATACGGCAACGGTCGCTGCCTTGCCGGCTGCCGCCTGCACAATGAGCGTCCCGCCGTTGCAGGCGTATCGACGCCTGAAACGTGACGCCAAGAAAAGCAAGGAGATGTCCCAATGGCTGAACAGGTAACTGACGCTACCTTTGAAAATGTCGTGCTCAAATCCGAACTGCCGGTTCTTCTCGACTTCTGGGCTCCCTGGTGCGGCCCCTGCCGCGCGGTGGGTCCGATCATTGATGAGCTTTCCAAAGAATACGACGGCAAAGTTCGCATCGTGAAGATGAATGTTGATGAAAATCCCGCCACGCCTACCAAATTCGGCATTCGCGCCATTCCCACTTTGGTGTTGTTTAAAAACGGTGAAACTGTGGAACAAATCACCGGCGCCGTCACCAAGGCGGCCATGAAAGAATTGCTCGATTCAAAGGCCCTGGCATGAAGGTATTTGACGCCGTTGTCATTGGCAGCGGGCCTGCCGGCATTACGGCTGCCTTATATCTTGCGCGCTCCGGCTGCTCCGTGCTCCTGTTTGAGCAACTGAGCCCCGGAGGGCAGGTGCTTTCAACGGAATCCCTTGAGAATTACCCCGGCTACCCCAAAGGCATCAAGGGATATGAGCTGGCGGATCTCTTTGCCGCCCATCTGGACGGCCTTGACATTGAACGGCCCACCGGCGCCGTGGAATCCGTTTCCGGCACGGCGGGCCAGTTCAATGTGCGCGCCAGCGGCGAGGTATATGCCTGCAAAACCGTCCTGGTCTGTTCTGGCGCGCGTCATCGTCCCCTGGGCCTTGAAAATGAAGACAAGTTGCTCGGGCATGGCGTTTCGTACTGTGCTCTCTGCGACGGAAATTTTTTTCGGGATCAGGCCGTGGCTGTCGTCGGCGGGGGCAACGCGGCTCTGGAGGAATCTCTGTACCTCTCCAACATTGCGGGCAAAGTATATCTGATTCATCGACGCGAAGGATTCAGGGGCCTTAAAGTCTATCTTGACAGGCTGGAAGGCATGCCGGAGAAGGTCGAGATTCTGCGGAACACCATTATCACTCGCCTGAACGGCGATACCGAGCTGACCGGCCTCACTCTTCAGAATGTTCAAACCGGTGAAGAGAGACAGTTGCCCCTTGATGGCCTTTTTATCTATGTGGGCCTCACGCCTGCCACGGAATTTCTGCCCGAGGCGCTGGAGCGGGATGCCCAGGGCTTTCTTGTGACGGATACGGAAATGCGCACCAATATTCCCGGCATATTCGCAGCAGGCGATATCCGCTCAAAACTTTGCCGACAGGTTATTACCGCCGCTGGCGATGGGGCGACAGCGGCCCAAGCGGCCTTTATCTTTTTGGAGCAGCTTCATCCCTGAATGGATTTTTTTCAATGTGCCGCGTTTCTTCGTTTTTTGAAGAACAATCTGCACTGGGCTGCCGGATAAAATTTTCAGATTTTGACCGTGCGAGACGAAAGGCAAGACGCTTGGCGTGCTTTGCCCCATTCTTTTCAAAGGGTGTGCAGTATTTTTCAAGTTAGAGCGTTTTGAAAGCAGCTCAACGCTCTGGCAGGGCGAAGCCATGCCCGCCGCGCGCGTCAGCCGTTGGCGGCTGTGCCGCCTTACGGATGACGACAGCAGAGGAAAGTTACTTGCGCCGTTATGCGCCGGAGCGAGCGTTTCAAAAGCACTATGCTTCAGAATGGGCAGGGGCTGCCCATTGGCTGGAAGGGTACCTCCAGCGGAGTGCGTTTACCTGATACGTTTGGACATAATCGGCGGCCTGAGCGGCTTTTGCGCCTCTCAGCCGCACTGGCCTCTGCGGCATCCAGGCCACATCGCGTGTCGGCGCTCAAAAGACCGGCATCGGCGTGGGAAGAGCCGCGAGAGCCTTCGCGGTTTTGGCTCGCAGGATCGCTTCAGCGATTTTGCATTCAATCTGTTTTGCCTTTTTGGAACAGCTCCATGCATAAAAAACTGCTTCGCTCGCTCCTGCTTGTCATCAGCATGTTCGCGTTTTCCGGTTGCGGCATTATCGACATGATTTATCTGCCGCCTGCTGAAGATACCGCGCAAGAGATTTTTGAAGCCGGCAATGACGCCATGAGCGAGAAGAATTATGTGCGCGCCGTGGAGTTGTATAATAAGTTGCGTGATGCCTATCCTTTTAGCCCCTATACCATTGATGCCGAGCTTTCCCTTGGCGACGCCTACTTTTTGGATGAAGAGTATGAGCTGGCCGCTGAAAGCTATAAAGATTTCGAGTCGCTGCATCCTCGTCACGAAGCTATTCCCTATGTGCTTTATCAGACGGGCATGTCTCTCTTGAAACAATTCCGCTCCATTGACAGGGCCACGACGGGCTTGCAGGAAGCCTATGATTATTTCAACCGCCTGCGCCAGACCTATCCGGATTCTCCGTATGCCAAGAGCGCGGAAGAACATATGCTCACCTGCCGCAAACTGATGGCTGAGCATGAGCTGTACATAGCTGACGTGTTCTGGCACATGAAAAAATACGGCCCGGCCTGGCGACGCTATGAGTTTATCGTGGAAAACTTTAAAGATGTGCCTGAAGTTGCGGATCACGCCAAAGAAAAAGGCCTTGCCTCGTATCATTACTATCGTGAAGAGCAAGGGGCCCAAGTGCGTGAAAAGCGGCAGGGGACCTGGCGGCAGTGGTTTACCTGGCTGTAATTCCGATATATGAGCGCAGAGACTGTCTCCAGGACCTGCTGACACTACGCTTTTGCTTTGGCCGCAGGCGAGCTCGGCGAGCCGTACGGAGAAAAACAGCAGTTGGCTTGCACTGAGCTTTGTCCAAAGGAATCGTTGCGGGTATCCGTATGCCACTGCCGCAGCGAAGGCTGGAGCGTTTTGCTGCTTTCATGAGCAAAACGCTCTAAACGCGCGATTGTGCTTCAGCCGCTGAGATTTTTCTAGAGCGGTTTGCTGTTGCAAACGGCAACCGCTCTGGCGGCCGCGGGAGCGGACGCCCGCGCCGGCGGTAGCCGTTAGCAAGCTTTGCTTGCTTACGGATAGCGACAGCGGTTGCGTTGGCTGGCTGTCGCAGTAACCAGTTGCTGTCTTCATCCGTAGCTTCCTTCGTCGCAACGGCTGAAGCAATGAGCCTGAAAACCACGCTTTTCAGGCGCTTGTCCCGCTTGCGGGAAAATGATGGCAGCGCCGCTTTTGAAATTGAATAATTTCAAAAGCAAAATGCTCTATGTTCCGATGTTTGCAGTCTCTGTCGATGCTGTCGCTTACCACGTTCGCAAACCGCGACAAGAGCTTCACAGCGGCTGTGGCAAAATCTGACCTTTGTGCTTGCTCACAGCCTGCAACGAACCGCATATTGATTGCTTCCGAGCAGGGCTGTGCCCTGTGGTTGACGGTGGAATAGCGCGTGATCCCGCACAGAATTTCAACGTAGAACTTTTCAGGGATGCAGGACGCACCCTCCGGATGCAGCCGGCGCCAAAAATGCTTATCAGCGCCGCTGAAAACCGGGATATACAAAGTTGAAATAAGTGCTGGGCTCCTTCCGGGGCTTTTTTACTTGGACTCGCGGGAGAAAGCCCATGACGGTTCCTGACGCTACAACCGAAAAGCACAGGGCGGCACTTGCTTCGCTGGTCGCCGCTTTTGCCTTGACCGCGCTCAAGCTGGCAGTCGGCTTGCACACCAACAGTCTGGGCATTCTCTCCGAAGCCTTGCACAGCGGCCTTGATCTGCTTGCCGCAGGCATGACCCTGATGGCAGTGCGGATTTCAGCGCTGCCGCCGGACAGCCGTCATCCCTACGGCCACGGCAAGATCGAAAATCTTTCCGCGCTGGGCGAGACTCTCCTGTTGTTTTTGACCTGTATCTGGGTGGTTTACGAAGGCGTGCGACGCCTGATGGAGGGGGCCAGTCCGGTGACGCCATCCCTGTGGGGCGTTGGCGTCATGGCAATCTCCGTGGCCGTTGACGTCAACCGCGTGCGCATTTTGCGACGTGTTGCCCGGCAGTATAAAAGTCAGGCCCTGGAAGCTGATGCCCTGCACTTTTCCACGGATATTCTTTCTTCCGTGGTGGTTCTGGTGGGCGTGCTGGCCGTTTGGCTGGCGTCAACCCTGCAATTGCCCGAGCCCCTGTACAGAGTGCTGACCCAGGCCGATACGGTGGCGGCCTTGCTGGTGGCTCTGATTATTTTCCGGGCCAGCCTGAGCATGGCCTGCGCAGCCGTTAACGCGCTCATGGATTCGGGCTCTGCGAAAGAGCAAAAAGACGTGGTCGCCGCCGTCAAACAGGTTCCGGGCATAACCGCGGTGCGCCGCGTGCGTTTGCGCAGCAGCGGACCGCAAAGCTTTGTAGAACTGACCGTGGGAGTGGCCCCGGGCATCCGCGTCAGTGACGGGCACAGACTGGCCCATGAGGCGGAACAGGCCGTGGCAGCGGTTTTGCCGGGATCGGACGTGAGCGTGCATGTGGAACCGTTGAGCAACGGCTCACAGCGGAGCGACAATCCTTTTGTCCTGGTGCAGCTCATCGCCTCGGAACACGGTTTGGCGACGCATAATGTGCATGTGCTGCGCGGCGGCGAATTCGATCATATTGAGCTGCATGTGGAACTGCCCGGCGTATTGCCCTTTGCCAAAGGGTATGCGCGCGTACAGGCTTTTGAGCAGGATTTGCGCCGCGCTCTGCCGGGCGTTGAGGTCGTGAGCCACATGGAGCCGGAAGGCGCAGCCAGCGTGCTGTGCGCCGGGGCCGCTGTTTCCGTGCCTTTCTATGAGCTGGCCTGGAAGCAGGTTCAATCCATTGTGGCCAGCGAGCCCCTGGCTGACAATCCGCATAAATTTTCCATATATGAATTGCCGGAGCAGGGCATCTGCATTTCTTTTCATTGCAATATCGACGGCAAGTTGAGCGTCCAGGAGGCGCATACTGTCTGCCTCAGGCTGGAAAAGCAGCTCCGCGCCGCAGTGCCGTTTCTGGCACGAATTATCGTGCACATGGAGCCGCGGCAAGCTGCGGCGGGCAAGGAAGAGGCAGCCCGCTGAAGGTTACTCTTCCGGCTTTTTTTCGCTTGCCGGAGTGCTTTGCCGCGCTTCAGGCGCCGCTTCCGCAGCAGCGGCCAATGCCCGCCAGAGTTGCTCCATGCCCAAGCGGCTTTCGGCCGAAGTCACCACGGGCCTTACGCCCAGCAGATTCTGCCATTGCTTTTGCCGCAAGGCGCGTTCCTGCTGCTTGCATTTATCAGCCTTGGTCAGAACGGGCAGCAGGGGCAGGCGGCACTGGCGGGCAAACGAGGCCAGCTCCAGATCTATTTTCTGCGGCGGCAGACGGCAGTCCAACAAAAGAACAAGAGCCCTGAGCTTCTTGCAGTCCGCCAGATAGTGTTCCAACAGGCGCGCCCATTTCTGCCGCTCCGCATGGCTTGCGCGGGCATAGCCGTAGCCCGGAAGATCCACAAGATAGAAGTCATGGGGCTCCACCTTGTAAAAGTTGACGGATCGCGTCTTGCCGGGCGTTGAGCTGACTTTGGCCAGTTTTTTTCGTCCGGCGAGCGCGTTGATCAGTGATGACTTGCCCACATTGGAGCGCCCTGCAAGGGCAAGCTGCGGCTCTGGCCGGGAAATCAGCTGATCCAATGTATAGGCCGTGGTTTCCAGCGTGAGACTGACGGTGATCATAAAACCTCATGTTTTACTTTATTATTATATCTTGACAACAAGGCGCTTTTCATCGAATATTTTTAATTCGGGATTCTGCTCTCACACAACCTAACTTTCGGCGCAGAGTAGCCGCTCCAGCCTTGTTTGGCAAATGAAGGGCGAGCTTTTCGGCCACTACCGGGCATGCGGCTTCATGCAGGAGGAAAGCATGTATTCGACCACAGATTTTCGCAAGGGCCTTAAGATAGAAGTGGAAGGCACGCCTTACGAAATAGTGGATTTTCAGCATTTCAAGCCCGGCAAAGGCGGCGCCATGGTTCGCACCAAGCTGCGCAATATTCTGACGGGGCGTATGCAGGACATAACATTTCGTTCCGGCGACAAGGTGGGGAAGCCGGATCTGGAAACGCGCGACATGCAGTTTCTTTATCGGCAGGATGACGAGCTTATTTTCATGGACATGACAACCTACGAGCAGTTGCAGATGGCCGTCGCTTCCACCGGCGGCAAAGAGGGCTTTCTCAAAGACGGGCAGGAGTGCCGCGTGCTGCTTTACAAAAGCTCTCCTTTGGATATTGATATCCCGCTGACCCTGGTGCTGGAAGTCACGGAAACCGAACCGGGCGTCAAGGGCGATACGGTGAGCAATGTCACCAAACCGGCCAAGCTTGAAACCGGCCTCATGGTCCAGGTGCCCATCTTTGTCAATACCGGCGACAGAATCAAAGTGGACACGCGCACCAGGGAGTATCTGGGCAGGGAATGAGAGCAGGCGTTTGCAGCGTGGCAGTTCCTGTGACTTGCTGCCGCGATATGTTCCCGACTTCCCCCGGCATTCCTTTGCTGACCGGATCAAATGCGCGAGCCAGTGCGCAGGAAATGGGCGCCGCTCTTCCTGGTACTGTGTCCGAACAGGCCCGGGGCTTGAGCAGGGAAGGGGGCAGTACGGTTTCAGTTCGTGCTGTGCGCCGCGCTTCTTTCTTTCCCTTCCCAGGGGCGGCTTTGGGGATTTGTTTCTTGTCGGATGCCGCTGCTCAACCCTCTGCTCAATCCGCAATGCAGGGAGTGCAACGGTCGGCTTTGCTGCCTTTGTCCTTGCTTGTCGGCAAAAAACAGAGGACAGGGAAAACAGAGCCCGGCGTTTTTATCCACTTTCGAACGGAGCAGGCAGCAAAGCCCTTGCTCTGTCCGGGAGGTTAGTCTTACGGACGCCCACAAATTCGGCCGGGAGCTGTTCGGCCTTTTTCTTCTCTTCTGGGCTTTGCTTTTGCTGCTCAGCCTGCTCAGCTTTGACGCCAATGATCCAAGCTTTAATCATGTAGTCAGCGGACATGCGGATGTGCAGAACAAGGCAGGCCTGTTCGGCGCTTACGCGGCAGGTTTTCTCAATGATGTTTTCGGAGTGGCCGCCTTGCTCTGGCCGCTGGTTTTCGGAGCGCTGGGCGCCGCCTATGTCTCCCCGGCCTACGCAATGCACTGGTGGCGTTGGTGCGGTTTTTTTCTCCTGACTGTCTGTCTGCTTGTCATAGGCGCAGCCTGGGATATTTCTCTGGGCGATCTCTGGGGCGGCGGCATGGTAGGCAACGCCCTGCATAACAACGCCAGCCTTTATTTAAGCCCCGGCGGCTCTGCCTTGCTGTGGGTGTTTGTCCTGCTGGTCGGTCTGCAACTGGCCTGCAATATCTCCTGGTTCAGCCTGGCCGGGCGCTTTGGTCATTGGCTGAGCGCCAGGCTCAATGCCGAAAACGCGGCTGTGAGCGATCAGGAGGGGCGCAAAAAATGGCGCCTGCCCCCATTACGTTTGCCGCAATGGAGCTTTCTGACCCGCCTGGCCCAATGGCGGGATGCGCTCGGCGGCATCCGCCCCGCCGTTGATGCCCTGCCCGAAGTCTATGATAATGAAAAAAAAGCTGCGCCGCGAGCTCCAAAGGCAAAGCAAGCACAGTCGGGCGAAGACAATGACGAGCCTTTTGCCCAGACCGAGGATCTGGGCGACATGGCGGCGCATTCCGGGGATGAGGCTGCTCCGGAACCGATTGAAAACAAAGAGCAGGCTTTAGCCACGCCCAGGCAGGAAATGCCGGTGGACGGCGGTGTTGAAAAGGATCATCAGCGTGATGCGAAAAAACCGGTATGGGAGAAACTGATTTCCGCTGCCATGGGCAAAAAGGCTCCTGTGCCGTTGCCGGGCCTGGAACTGCTTGCGCCGCCCGCCAAAACGCCGCACGGTCAAGGCCGTGAAGATCGCGAAGGCAAAGGCAGGACCCTGATGGCCTGCCTCAAGGATTTTGACATTCAGGGCGAGCTGGTGCGGATCACGCCGGGGCCGGTGGTGACCATGTATGAGGTGCGCCCGGCCCCGGGCATCCGGGTAAGCCGCATCGCCAACCTGAGCGACGATCTTGCCCTGGCCCTGAAGGCCATGGCCGTGCGCATTCAAGCGCCCATTCCCGGCTCGGACACAGTGGGGATTGAAATACCCAATGACAATCGGGAAATTGTCAACTTCAGGGAACTGGCCGCCTGTGAGGCTTTTCGCAAGGGCTGCGGCCCGTTGACCATGATTCTGGGCAAGGATATTGCAGGCAAGCCCTTTATGGCCGATCTCACCCGCATGCCGCATTTGCTGGTGGCCGGAGCCACGGGCGCGGGCAAGAGCGTCTGCCTGAACGGTATTCTGATCAGCCTGCTCTATCGGACGCAGCCGGAGGATATGCAGCTTTTGCTGGTTGATCCCAAGCGCATAGAAATGGCGGTCTATGCCGATGAGCCGCATCTGGTGCATCCTGTGGTCACGGAAATGAATGAGGCCAAAAATGCGCTGGATTGGGCGGTGCACGAAATGGACCGCCGCTATGAAGCCATGGCGCGTCTTGGCGTGCGCAATGTGGCAGGCTTCAATCAGAAGCTGGCGGCCTTTAAAAATGATCTGCCGCCCGACTTTGCGGATCTGGAACCCTTGCCGTATCTTGTCATTGTCATTGACGAACTGGCGGATCTGATGATGACCGCGGCCCGCGAAGTGGAAACCAGCATCGTGCGCCTGGCCCAGTTGGCGCGCGCCGCCGGCATTCACTTGATTCTGGCCACGCAGCGCCCCAGCGTGGATGTGGTCACTGGCCTGATCAAGGCCAATTTCCCCTGCCGCATTTCTTTTCAGGTCACATCCAAACATGATTCGCGCACTATTTTGGATCAGGTCGGCGCCGAGCACCTGCTGGGCAGGGGAGATATGCTGTTCAAGCCCAGCGGCGGTCGTTTGCAGCGTTTGCACGGTCCGTTTTTGAGCGACGAGGAAGTGCAGGGCGTGGTGACGTACTGGAAGCGGCACTTGCGCCCCTCGTACAAAGTGGATTTTGCCGAGTGGGGCGTGGAAAGCAGCGGCGCGGGCCAGAGCAGCGGGGCCGGCGACGCTGCTCAGGATCCCCTGTATGCCGAAGTGCAGGCTTTTGTCAGCGAGCAGGGCCGGGCTTCCATTTCTCTGGTACAGCGCCGCTTCAAAATCGGTTTCAACCGCGCCGCCCGCCTTGTGGAACAACTGGAACAAGACGGTATCATCGGACCGGCCGACGGCAGCAAGCCGCGGCCCGTTGTCCGGTAAGTTGCCGCGTTATTCTGGAGGTAGCATGCGCAATTTTTGCAGAATCAGCACTGCCGGAACACTTTTTTGCGCCTTGCTCTGCGCGTCGGTCCCGGCCCTGGCGTCGGATCTGACCGGCCTCATTCAGCAACGGTATGAAAAATTGCAATCTTTTTCCGCCTCGTTTGAGCAAACCCTGACCCACAAGGAAAGCGGCTCCGTGGAAAAACGGCAAGGCACGCTCCTGTTTCAAAAGCCATTGCTGATCCGTTGGCAGACGGCCAAACCGCATGCCGAAACCCTGGTGGTGACGGCCAGGGAAATCTGGGATTACCTGCCGGATGAAGAGGTGGCGTACCGGTACCCGCCCAGCCTGGCGCAGGATTCGCGCAGCATCATCCAGGTCATTACCGGGCAGGCGGTTTTGACCCAGGACTTTGAGGTCAAGGATGAGGGCCTGGAAAACGGACTTGCCAAATTGCGTCTTTATCCCAAGGAACCCGCGCCGCAAATGGTGGAAGCGCTGATCTGGGTGGAGCCGGGGAGCGGGTATATCCGCCGGGCCAGTATTGTGGATTTTTACGGCAACATCAATGACGTGCGTTTCACCGAGTTTAAACCGGATACGCGATCCAAAGCCTCTGATTTCAGCTTTACGCCGCCCAAAGGCGTGGAAGTGGAGGATCGCATTGAGCAGGCAGTGCCGGAAAAAGAATTGTTCAAGTAAAGAATGAAGTTTTTTTCGGGCGTTTTGCTCATGAAAGTAGCTCAACGCTCTGGCAGAGCGAAGCCATGCCCGCCGCGCGCGTCAGCCGTTGGCGGCTGTGTCGCCTTACAGATGACAACAGTAGAGAGAGACGCAGGCGAAATTTACTTGCGCTGTGAAGCGCCGGAGCGAGCGTTTCAAAAGCAGTATGCTCTAGAGCAATTTGACTTTTATTTTATTTAAAAATCGTTTAGATTGCAGAGATGAAATTTGCATCTGAAGAAATCCGAACCAAGGCTGTTCATGCGTATCTTGATGGAAAAGCAACAGCCAGGCAATTGGCAGATATTTTAGGTTATACCCCGGCTAGCATCTGCAATTGGGTCAGAGCTTACCGTGAAAACCAACGATTATCAGCCAAACCCAATGGCCATCGCCCAAGTTGTTTCTCATGCGAGGAGATTCGGGAATTGCAAGCCCTTCTTGATAAAAA